>NZ_JAAZQY010000070.1:0-2167 GCF_012371315.1 Acinetobacter sp. A1 | reverse complement strand
AACAAGGTGGCTTAACTAGAGCGGAATATCACTTATAAATACGCTTTTAGTTGTTCAAACAAGTGGGACCACCTCTATATCTCGATAGGTATAGTAGAGTGATATCTCGATAGGTATAGTGTTTTGCAGTTTAGAGGAGATATCGCGATGCATACGCGGAAGGCAATAACGGAGGCGCTTCAAAAACTCGGAGTCCAAACCGGTGACCTCTTGATGGTGCATGCCTCACTTAAAGCGATTGGTCCGGTCGAAGGAGGAGCGGAGACGGTCGTTGCCGCGTTACGCTCCGCGGTTGGGCCGACTGGCACTGTGATGGGATACGCGTCGTGGGACCGATCACCCTACGAGGAGACTCTGAATGGCGCTCGGCTGGATGACGAAGCCCGCCGTACCTGGCTGCCGTTCGATCCCGCAACAGCCGGGACTTACCGTGGGTTCGGCCTGCTGAATCAATTTCTGGTTCAAGCCCCCGGCGCGCGGCGCAGCGCGCACCCCGATGCATCGATGGTCGCGGTTGGTCCGCTGGCTGAAACGCTGACGGAGCCTCACGAACTCGGTCACGCCTTGGGGGAAGGATCGCCCGTCGAGCGGTTCGTTCGCCTTGGCGGGAAGGCCCTGCTGTTGGGTGCGCCGCTAAACTCCGTTACCGCATTGCACTACGCCGAGGCGGTTGCCGATATCCCCAACAAACGGTGGGTGACGTATGAGATGCCGATGCTTGGAAGAGACGGTGAAGTCGCCTGGAAAACGGCATCGGATTACGATTCAAACGGCATTCTCGATTGCTTTGCTATCGAAGGAAAGCCGGATGCGGTTGAAACTATAGCAAATGCTTACGTGAAGCTCGGTCGCCATCGAGAAGGTGTCGTGGGCTTTGCTCAGTGCTACCTGTTCGACGCGCAGGACATCGTGACGTTCGGCGTCACCTATCTTGAGAAGCATTTCGGAACCACTCCGATCGTGCCTCCGCACGAGGCCGTCGAGCGCTCTTGCGAGCCTTCAGGTTAGAGGCCGTCGACAATGATAATCTGGATCAACGGACCTTTCGGCGCCGGAAAGACGACGCTCGCTAAGCGGCTGCGCGATCGGCGTTCCAAATCGCTGATCTTTGACCCCGAGGAAATCGGGTTCGTGGTGAAAGAAACGGTCCCCATGCCAGCGAGCGGAGACTATCAGGATCTCCCCTTGTGGAGGGGACTTACGATCGCGGCGGTCAGGGAGATTCGAAGGAATTACTCGCAGGACATCATCATCCCAATGACGCTCGTGCACCCGGACTATCTGACTGAGATACTCGACGGGGTAAGGCGGATCGACGATCAGCTGCTGCACATCTTTCTGACGCTCAACGAGGACCTATTGCGTCACCGGATCGCGAACCAGACCATGCATCCTGACCCGAATCGAAATGCGGAGATTCGAGAGTGGCGATTAGCGAATGTCGCCCGATGCTTGGCCGCAAGGGAACGGCTTCCATGCACAACCCGTGTTCTCGATAGTGGTGCACACACCAGCGATGAACTCGCAGCGATGGTGCTCGACGGAATCGATGGGCGCACCTGATCGCCTTCGACGCCTGCGCAAAGCGTAGCGCGAGGGTGGCGGGCTCACGACCAAACGCCCAGAGGTCGATCATCGCAGGGATGTTTGGCTTTGTGGTGCGGACGACGGGACTCGAACCCGTACTCTCACAGAGAAGCAGATTTTCGTACCACCTCGACTTTCGCCGCCGTCTGATGACGTTCGTGGTCTGGACTGTCCCTTCGCCATTGCCCGAAGGCTTTAGGCGCCGCCCGTCCAGTCTCTACACCTTCCCCCGAAGGGGCTTGGCTCGGGATTGGCTTAGGGTATTGCCCGTTAGCGTTCCCCGACTTTGAGCGGTTCTACTCCGCGGATTTCCCCGCGGGCACTCCAATTTTAAAGTCTGCTGCGTCTACCGATTTCGCCACGTCCGCCTTTTTTCGCCGTTCCTAGCGCTCGTGCGATGCACCTATGTTGCACCTAGCGCCGAATCGTTCTTCGTCATCCTGAAAAACCACGTCTCCTAAAGCCTTGCATAGCTTATCTTTTCTCCACCACGAACTTTTTTGGGCACTGTTGCAAATAGTCGGTGGTGATAAACTTATCATCCCCTTTTGCTGATGGAGCTGCACATGAACCCATTCAA
>NZ_JAAZQY010000006.1:0-114284 GCF_012371315.1 Acinetobacter sp. A1 | reverse complement strand
TGACCGACTCAGGCTCTAGTTACACGCTTGGCAACAAGACATTAACAGAGTGCGAATTAGTCCTTGACTATGTTTGATTACATTTTAAGGAACAGTTTAAGTTCAAACAGTGGCGTATTATGTGATGCGTTTTTAACTCAGTTATGTGTTTTTTTACTGCTTTCCCTGTTGTTTTAAACGTGCAATATGCAAATCAATTTGATTGGCGATTTCAGGCAAAATCTGTTTTAAAAACAGACTATAGCCCAAAGCATCTTCCAGCTTTAAAACACCTGCTTGCACCAACTGTTCCTGCTGAAAAAGCATGGACTGTACTTGATTTAAATCAGGTTTTTGCCCCTGACTTAAACCTAGACTAATTTGCTCAAAACTCCAGTACAATTGGTCACGCTGCTGAATTAAAGCTGCCTGAGTAGACTCCTGCTCCTTGCCCTCAGTCTGTATAGGAAAGAACGCTGTTTGTGCTGTATTTTCAGCGTGTAACGTCAGTATTGGGCTCATTGCTGTAGGCGTTACATTCGACCGAACTGTTTCTGTTTCTGTTACGGGTGCTGGTGGTGGTTGAAACACATAGACCACCACAAACAATACAGTGACTGCAATAATAAAAAAACCAATGCCGAGCCATCGTGGATGTTTCATGCGCTTGCTCCAAACGCAAAGCATCTTCAATTTTTAGCGACAACGACATATCAGTGATTTTTTGGATAATCACACTTTATTCAATGCACTAAAATCTGCAAAAATTATAGTTTTTAAGATGCTTCACGCTACCTGATTGGTTAGTTAAGGGGTTGACCAATCGCTAGGAGCGTAGCCCAAACGCACCCGTTGTGGATGATTACCTACAGGCACGCTACGCACTTTTTCACCTGTAGCAAAGTCAATCACGGTCACTACATCGGTTTCACTTTCTGAAATCACACAGCTTTTCCCATCCGGGCTACGGGTTGCCCAATATGGTTTACCCGCAGCAATTAACTTGCCTGCTTTTAAGCTTTGACGGTCTACGATGGTCGCATAATCATCCATCGTGCCTGCTACACATAGTTTTTCACCATCAGCGCTGATAGATAAACCATGATGACGTGAATCATTGACCCATTTGCTGCGGTCTTTCGGAATCGTACTGCTACCTGGTAACTGTGCAACACGTGTCACCTTATCGGTTTTTAAATCATATTCAACCAAACCATTGAAGAACGATACCTGTGCATACAATTTGCTTTCATCTTTACTCAAGACCATAGGGCGCACAGAGTTGGATAAATCTTTACGTCCAAAAGCATCTAAAGCAGGTCTAAAATCAATTTTTTTCAGAACTTTATAAGTGTTGGCATCGGCAATGGTAATTAATCGCTTACCTTTGGTGAAATCTTGCCATTGTGCATCCATCGAGGTTTCTACATTGCCAATTGCAGAGTTTAAAATTTTGCTTCCACCTGCAAAGTAAATATTTTCATGCGGTTTATCTCCCGTGGAGAAACGCCCCAATTCTTTACCCGTATGAATATCTAGAACATGCACCACATTCCCAGAAGATGCCGATACTGCTACACGTTGACCATCTGGCGAAACAGCCATGTGGTCGGCACGAAAACCTTTTACAGGGGTACGCCAGTTGATTTTTCCTGTTTTAATATTGATAGAGACGACATCAGCAAAACTTGGACGCGATGCCACAATAGACTGACCATCTGGCGTGGAGTACATGTCATCCACCAGTTGATCATTGCCCTCGCCTGCGGTTTGCTGAATGTAGGTATAGGCAATTAGTTTGATAGGGTTCAGATGGATTTCCAGTAGCCGTTGTTTCCGATCGGGAATCATGTTGACCACCCCAATTTTGCCAAAATCTTGCGATGGGCGAATCACTGTTACAGTTCCATCCCAGTTATTCCCCACAAAAAACACCTGTTGAGTATTTGGCGGTTGTGGCAAATTACTGGAATCGGCATAACTTTGTGCACTCACTGCAGCGCCTAAAGCAAGCACAGTTTTACAAAGATATTGCAGCATCTTGTTTGAATAATTCATGCGTGTGTTCTCCCTGAACGGCAAAATGCATGTTGTTGTTTTTATTTTCACGTGTGTTTTTACGTCATTTTTATTGTTGACTTCAGTTGTATTTGAATAGCTTATGCTTAAATTTCTTCAGCTTATTCAATGTGCATAGCATACGCATATTGAATATTTTGCGTCTACCACTACAGCCCAACTATCCGATAGCAGACCAACTTTCAGATAAACTGAAACACTTAGCTGAAAGTGAGCAATGTTCAAAACCTTACTCACGACTACAACGACTATTCATACAAACAGCCATACTTTGTGCAATTTTCTATCAACAGCAAGCCATAAAAAAGCCCTATCACAATGACAGGGCTTTTTTAAAATTCACGACAACTTGCTCAGGTCTGGTCGATCGGTCTTGACAAGGTATCAATCATTACACCGAGCCAAAGGATCGCAACTGAGCCAAGTTATTTTGACTTTTGCAAGCGCAGTGCATTAATTACAACTGACAATGAGCTGAGCGACATAGCCACGGCAGCAAACATTGGGGTGAGTAATAAACCCGTGATTGGGTAGAATACCCCTGCAGCAACTGGAACGCCCAAACCATTATAAACAAAGGAAAATGCAAGGTTTTGTTTCATGTTTTTTACCCCCAGTTTGGCCATGTGAATTGCATGTGCTACACCACGAATATCTCCTTTAACCAAGGTCACTTGTGCAGTTTGCTTGGCAATATCGGTACCATTCCCCATGGCAATACCCACATTGGCCTGTGCCAGTGCAGGTGCATCATTAATACCATCTCCCGCCATCGCAACAATTTTGCCTTGGGCTTGATACTGTTTCACAATTTCAAGTTTTTGCTGTGGTGTGCAGTTACCGTGTACATGCTGAATACCCAATTCATTCGCCACTAATTGCGCATTTTTCTCGTGGTCACCTGTTGCCATCACCACTTCAATACCATCTGCAATCAGTTGATCAATCACTTGATGCGCATTGTATTTTAATGCGTCATGGATGGAAATGTAGGCCAGAACTTGTGTCGAACTTACCAAGAAACTGATTACATTTCCCGCAGAGCGTTGCTGATCCATTTTGGTTTGAACCTCGGAACTTAAAGATAGACCTAACTGTTCAATCAGTTTTTGACTGCCTACATAATAAGTTTGTCCTTCAATTTCACCTTTTACCCCAAAGCCTGATACATCTTCAAACTGTTCAACTTTGCTCAACTGCGTTTGTGGTACCAATTGGGTTAAAGTCTGTGCAATCGGATGGGTTGAAAATTGCTCCAGCGAGGCAATCCATTGTTCTGCCTGCGTTTGAGTCAAGTCACTGCTCAATACCTGAATTTCTTTTAAACTTGGCTTACCTTCAGTCAATGTCCCTGTTTTATCTATAATCAAGGTAGTGACCTTACTCAAGGCTTCAATTGCTTCGGCATCTTTAAACAGTACGCCTTTTTGTGCTGCACGTCCTGTCGTTGCCATGACCGACATCGGAGTAGCCAAACCTAAAGCACATGGGCAGGCAATGATCAGTACCGCCACCGCACACATTAGTGCTAAATCAAATTGTGCCTTGCCAAAAATCATCCATGCGATAAAGGTCAGCAAGCTAATTACTAACACACTCACCACAAAGTATTTAGCAAAGATATCGGCCAAGCGTTGCAACGGTGCTTTAGAGCGTTGTGCTTCTGCCACAGTCTGAATCATTTTAGCCAAAGTGGTATTACTGCCCACCGCAGTGGTTTGAATACGAATACTTCCCTGCTGATTGACAGTGCCACCAATAACCTGATCATTCAGCTCTTTTTTCACAGGTACAGGTTCACCCGTCATCATAGCTTCATCGACGTAGGTTTTACCCTCTACCACCACGCCATCTAATGGAATTTGCTCACCCGATGCAATTTGCAAAATATCACCTTTTTTGACCATGGCAATATCTACTTCGGTGATTAAATCACCCTGTACCAATTTGGCAGTATTGGCTTGAAGTTTTAACAAAGACTTTAATGAATCTGCAGTTTTGGCACGTGCTTTTAACTCTAAAATTTGCCCGAGCAAACTTAAAGACACAATCATACAAGCAGCTTCATAGTAAACCGCAACGCCATGCCCTGTTTTAGCTTCCATCGGAATCACACTTGGGAAAACTGTAGCCACCACACTGTAAATAAAGGCAGCCAACACCCCAACGCCAATCAAACTCCACATATTTAAATTGCGGGTTTTATAAGAGCTAAAGCAACGTTCAATAAACGGTTTACCCGCCCAAAGCACGACTGGAATAGATAAGACCAGCTCAATCCACGGTTGAATATGCTGTGGAATAAAGGCATGAATATGCGAACCCATCGCCAAAATAAAGACTATTAGGGTCAGAGGTAAAGTCATCCAGAAACGATGACTAAAATCCACCAGTTCAGGGTTCGGGCCTTCGTCCAAGCTTGGTTGCATTGGCTCTAAAGCCATACCGCAAATTGGACAGGTACCCGGCCCTTTTTGAATAATTTCAGGGTCCATTGGGCAGGTGTAGTCCATATCTGCCGCACCTTCAGGCACAGGACGCTGATCGGGTGGAATTAAATAAAATTCTGGATCATGCGTAAATTTATCTAAACAAGATGTGTTACAGAAATAATATGTCTGGTTTTGATAATCAGTTTTTAGGTCTGTGCTCACATCTACCGACATACCACAGACAGGGTCAATTTCGGTATCACCACTCACCGCTTGTGTAGAACCACAACACCCCATTTTAGGTGCAGTTTCAACATTTTTAGGTGCACAGCAAGCTGAACTTTGTGCAGTCGAAGCAGGTTCCACCTTGCTAGATGAGCCGCCAAAACAAGTACTTGTTTTGATAGGAGCAGCTTTTTCTGTATTACAGCAGCCACTTTTTGTACTGAGATATTGCTCAGGCTGCTGCTGAAATTTGGTCAAGCAGCTCGCACCACAAAAATAATACATCTGCCCTTCATACGTGGTGTGTGGCTTATTTAAATCTGTCACGGTCATGCCACATACTGGGTCAATATAACTTGGCTGTGTTACCACATCTGTTTCTGGCGTATTACTACAGCCACAACCTTTGCTTACAGGCATTACTGTAGTTGCTGTTTTTTCTTTACCTGCGCAACAAGTTGAAGATGCTGCTGTTACATCAGTACTTTGCGCTGTATTCGAGTCAGTGTTTTGCATACTGGTTTGATTTTGCACACTTGTACCCTGCTGACGATACATTTCAGGCTGTGCAATAAATTTTTTCTGACAATGTTCACTGCAAAATAAATAGCGTTGCTGCTGATGTTCGGCATCGACATCATCTACAAAAAATTGGGTGTTTGGTTTTACCTGCATGCCACACACGGGGTCAATGCTGAATACCTCAGTGGCTGTTTGCTGTTTTGAGCAGCAAGATTTTTTATGTTGTTCGCTCATCTTACTTACCTACTCTGCAGATTCATTTGTGGTAGCATAAAGGCTGTACCTAGGTACGGAGTCAACCCTTTTTATGAGGTTTTTATGCTCACCATTGGAAAACTTGCCAAACATTGTCATGTGAATGTGGAAACCATCCGCTATTATCAACGTATTGGTTTATTGCGTATTCCTGAAGTACAAGGCAGCTATCGTTATTACAGCGAACAAGACATTGAAACCCTAAACTTTATTCAAAAAGGTAAAGATGCAGGCTTGCAATTGAATGAAATTCAGGAATTATTGCAATTACAATTAGATGACCGTGAGCAAGTGCGGCATGTGATTGAACAGCGTTTGGCAAAAATTGACCAACGCATTCATGAATTGCAGGCTTTAAAAAACCGTCTAGTGACCTGGATTGACCATTGTAAAAGCACCCAAGACAGCAATTGCCCTATTTTACGTGAACTGAAAAATAAATAGGCAATCTTGTAGTGTTTAGTCTTGGTTCAAGGCGCCGCTTTAATTTTTACCCATAAGGATCAGTTTGAATGCAGTTGTCGGAACTCAAAACTTTACGCAAACAACTTCGACAACAGCGCAGAGCTGTGACACGCACACAACAGCAGCAAGCCCAACAGGCCGTTTTGCAGAGTCTTATACGCTTCCCAAAATTTCAGCAAGCACAAAAAATTGGCCTCTATTTACATGCTTTTGGTGAAATTTATACCCAAAGCATCATTGAATATTGCTTTGCTCAAGGCAAGCAGGTGTATTTACCCATCATTTGCAATATGAATCAGCGTTTGCGCTGGGTACGCATCAGCCAACAGCAATACCGCAATCGACGCTTTTCACACCATCCATTAGGTATGCAGGAACCCATGAGCAGCCGTGGTATGGCTGTCACCCACCTAGATCTTGTCCTGATGCCATTACTCGCCTGCGACATACATGGCACACGCATTGGGATGGGGGGTGGTTATTATGACCGCACTTTGGCTACAGCACCTCGCCATCCCTATCGTTTAGGTCTGGCACATGATTTTCAGTTTATTCAGGCAAACTTGCCACGTGAAAGTTGGGATCAACCCTTAGATGCTCTGCTTACACCACAGCGTTTTTTACGATTTAAGCGTTAAAAAAATGAGCAACTGGGCGTTGTTTTTGCTCATCTGCGCAGATAAACAGCGAATAAATTTTCATGAATTGATCATTTTGACTGAGTAGATCAATTTAAAATCACATATTTAGCTACTTTTTAAACAATTTGTGTTGACCTGCCCTTGTATTTTAAAAAATACCCATCACTATTAAAAACATGGCAACACCGTTGTCACTCATTAGGAGTGCCCATGTCTGAAATTATTATGAATCAAGAAACCTTAGAGCCTCAGGTTCCAAGTGTATTACCGCTTTTAGCGCTACGTGATGTGGTGGTTTATCCGCACATGCAAATTGCGCTATTTGTAGGTCGTGAAAAATCGATCAATGCAGTTGATGTGGCTCGTAACAGTGACAATCTAGTATTTGTAGTTGCGCAAAAAGATTCGCTTACAGAAGAAATTGATCACGACAATTTATATCAATACGGTACTGTCGCGAAGATTGTGCAAGTTGTGAATCACGAAAATGATGAAAACTGTATCAAAGTGCTGATTGAAGGCTTATACCGCGCCAAACTCGAAAAAATTATTGATGAAGACGCGTATTTGACTGCTGAGCACAGCTTAAGCTCAATGACTGTGGCGATTGATGAAAACACTCAAGCCACTCGCCTGCAAGAACTCCGTGCCCTATTTGCGCAATATGCAGAAGCAAAATTACGCAATGCACGTGAGCTGATCGCAGCAGCCAATAAAATTGATGACTTATTACAGTTATTGTTCTTTGTTGCCACACGTGTGCCACTGAATATTGATGTGAAGCAAAAATTCCTCGAACACGATGAATTTGAAGCGCACTTAACTGAATTGATGACGTATCTCTTGCAACAGTCTGAAGAACAACAGATTGAGCAAACGTTGCATGACTCAGTGAAACGCCAGATGGAAAAAAATCAGCGTGAATACTTCTTAAACGAGAAGATGAAAGTCATTCAACGCGAACTGTCAGATATGAATGGCGGTGCAGAAGATGATGTCGCTGAGATTGAAAAACGTTTGGCTGAAGCTGACTTGCCTGAGCATGTACGTAAAAAAGCAGAAGCTGAGTTCCGTAAACTTAAAGCGATGCAACCTGCGTCTAGCGAAGCGGCAGTGGTGCGTAACTATCTAGAAGTCATTTTAGATACACCATGGAACAAAGCCAGCAAAGTCAGCATCAACCTGAACAAAGCTCAGGAAATTTTAGATGCCGATCATTACGGTCTAGATGAAGTCAAGGACCGTATTGTGGAATATCTTGCTGTGCAATCTCGCGTGAAAAAGCTCAAAGGCCCTATTCTGTGCTTGGTTGGCCCTCCAGGTGTAGGTAAAACTTCTCTGGGTGAATCGGTTGCCAAAGCAACAGGCCGTGAGTTTGTGCGTATGGCTTTGGGCGGTGTGCGTGATGAAGCTGAAATTCGTGGTCACCGTCGTACTTATATTGGTGCGATGCCAGGTAAAATTGTGCAGTCATTGACCAAAGTGGGTGTAAAAAACCCACTGTTCTTGCTCGATGAAATTGACAAAATGGCACAGGACTACCGTGGCGACCCTGCTTCTGCTTTGCTTGAAGTACTTGACCCATCACAAAACAACAAGTTTAACGATCACTACTTAGATCTGGACTTAGACTTGTCAGAAGTGATGTTCATTTGTACTGCCAACAGCATGAACATTCCTGAAGCGTTATTAGATCGTATGGAAGTTATTCGTCTGCCGGGTTATACCGAAGATGAAAAAGTGAATATTGCAGAACGCTATCTTGTACCGAAGGCCATCAAAAATAATGGCTTACGTGCTAAAGAATTGACTGTTCATGAAGAAGCGATTCGTGACATCGTGCAACGCTATACGCGTGAAGCAGGTGTGCGTAGCCTAGAACGTGAAGTGTCAAAAATTGCCCGTAAAGTGGTTAAAGAAGCGGTCAGCAAAAAAGCTAAAAACCTTGAGATTGATGTCACTTCTCAAAACTTGCCAGACTATCTTGGTCCACACAAGTTTGACTATGGCATGGCGGAAGAAGAAGCAGAAGTCGGTCGTGTAAATGGCTTGGCATGGACTTCAGTGGGTGGTGAATTACTCACCATTGAAGTCGCTACCATGAAAGGCAAAGGCAATTTCATTACCACAGGTTCATTGGGTGATGTCATGCAAGAGTCAATCAAAGCGGCTATGACCGTCGTGCGTACCCGTGCTGACAGTCTAGGCATTGAAGCGACTGTATTTGCTGAAACTGATGTTCACGTACACTTACCTGAAGGTGCAACACCAAAAGATGGCCCATCGGCAGGTTTGGCGCTGACTACAGCATTGGTATCTGCCTTCACAGGTATTCCAATTCGCCCTGACATTGCCATGACAGGTGAAACTAGCTTGCGTGGTCGTGCAATGCGCATTGGTGGCTTGAAAGAAAAACTGCTTGCAGCACACCGTGGTGGCATCAAGTTGGTCTTCATTCCTCAGGAAAACGTGCGTGACTTGTCTGAAATTCCAGACAATGTCAAAGAAGGCTTGGAAATTAAAGCTGTGAAAAGCATTGATGAAATCTTGCCTTTGGCACTGACCAGTATGCCAAAACCTTTGACTAAGGCTCCAATTGTGAAGCCTGTGGCAGCAGGTAAAGCAGCACGTCACTAAGTCAACGGCCTGCTTGAACATGAGAACTTCACAAAAGAGCACTGCGGTGCTCTTTTGTTGTTAGTGCTATTGGTTTAAAACCAAAAATTTTTCTTAATTTTTAAACATTTAAAATTTATTTCACACCATTTGCTTGAAAAATAGGCAAAGCATCCACATATATTTAAGTAAGACACATCGCGCTGTATGTTTCTTATTGTTGGGTCTGTATGGATAGACCCATTTTAAATTGATCTAGCAGCCTTAAATTATAGCTTGCTTTATGGTCTGGTCATCCATATCTCCAGGTGGATGACCTTTTAACCGCAGTCCTAGTACTATTCAGGGCTGCGTTTTTTATACACGAAGATTATCCGATCAAGGCTGTAATACTTGCTGAACCAAGCCATTCACCACAGCAGCCATTTTTTCCACATTCAGCGTTTTCACCGTGTCTGCAGCGCTATGTCGTTGCGGATTGCGATAGCTGCCTGTATCGGTAATTAAAATAGCTGGAATATCATATTTCCAATAATTTAACTGATCTGAAACATCCATGCCTTTTACAAAGCTGGGAGCCACCACACGCTCACATTGCAACTGATCCAAACGCAGCATGGCATCGCAATAAGCCAAGCTTAGATCACGCGACTGCATATTGCTGAATGCCGCAATAAAGTTGCCATGACTTGGATAAATCCACTTTAAACCAATCGGGTAATTCTGCACCAAATTGCTATCATAATAACCAATCATATCCAGCACAAAGACTGCACGAATCTTTTCTTTTTCAGCCTGTACCGATTTGGCATGTACAAAACTGCCCATCAACTCCGTTTTAAAAAATGGTGGCTCCGCCAAAGTATAAAAGACAAACTCAACATTTTGGCTCAGTTTGTTTTTTTCCTGTGCCAAAATTCGGGCTGTTTCCAGTACCCCAGCCACACCAGAAGCATTATCATTTGCGCCCTGCTGCTGTCCATACACATCGTAATGCGCACCAAAAATTGTTTTTTTAGCCGCACCTACGTTTAATTTGCACACTACATTGCGGTAAGTTTGTTGATTGACCGTATAATTCTGAAACTGACAGGGTATGCCAAATACACGCATTTGTTCACGAATCCAAGCCGACACGCGATTTAGTTCGTTTACATTTTTATGGTGTCGATACTGCTCGGAACTGCCAATGCCCTGCTGCCCAATCACCTGCTGCAGATATACAGTTAAATTCTGTGGCTCTGCTTCTGAATGTGCCGTTCCAGCAAATGCTGGAGAGATCATCCCAACCATAGCAATGCCAAGCATGCCTAAATTTAAACGCTGAACATGTAAAGCGCGCATTGTGATGATTCCATTCCAAAATAAAGCCCTGAGGATTGCTGAGTATTAAAGCAACAGCCTGTTGGCAAATTCAATTGCAAATTGTGTCGTTACACAGCGCTTGTGTTGAATCATGGTTATAATGCGAGATTCTTAATACTGACCGCTTGCACTCGCTTATGAAAATTCGAATTCTGACCATCGGACAAAAAATGCCAGCTTGGGTATTAACCGGTTTTGAAGACTATTTCAAACGCATTCAACCGTTTGTTCAGACCCAAATTATTGAACTCCCTATGGCAAAGCGAGGCAAAAATGACTCTGAAGCTGACATTTTGAAATATCGTCAAATTGAGGGCGACAGTATTTTAAATGCAATGAAAGCCAATGAAGTGTTGATTGCGTTAGAAGTCGGTGGCAAAGAATTTAGTACTGAAAAACTGGCAGATACGATGAAAGGGTGGATGCTAGAGGGTAATGATGTAGTCTTGGCAATTGGTGGCCCAGATGGTCATTCTGAAGCGGTACGTAAAGCCGCAGCTTGGCATTGGTCGCTGTCTAAACTGACCCTACCACATCCACTGGTTCGTGTAATGCTCATTGAACAGCTATACCGCGCCATGAGCATTAACCACAATCATCCTTATCATCGTGCAGGTTAAATACGATCATAATTCATCTTTGAGATACCGAAACATCTTCAATTCAAGTGACGTTGCAAAGCTGCAACATAGCGTTGAATAAAAGTACATTTCACTCATCTGCTTTTTTTGAGATGCTAGCAAGGCACAGGCTTTTAGGGATTTTGGCATGAACTTACAGACATTACCCGGTTTATTTATCTCGCATGGTTCACCCATGTTGGCACTCAATCCTGAACAGGTTGGGCCTGCGCTGCATCGTTTAAGTTCTAATTTGCCAACACCGCAGGCCATAGTCGTAATGTCTGCACACTGGGAAAGTAATTCTTTAGAAGTCAATACAGGTATTCGCCCTGAAACATGGCACGATTTCCGTGGCTTTCCTGAAGAATTATACGCCCTGCGCTACCCTGCTCCGGGCTTACCAGAACTTGCCGAAGATATTTTACAACGCCTGGCGGATGCAGGCTTTGCTGCGCATGCCAACAGCACCCGACCGCATGACCATGGGGTGTGGATGCCGTTGTTGCACATGTATCCCGATGCCAATATTCCTGTGATTGCGGTTTCGCTGCCAATAAATATGAGCGCAGAACAGATTTATCAGATTGGTCAAAGCCTTGCTCCTTTACGTGAGCAACAAATCTTGCTGATCGGCTCAGGCAGTATTACCCATAACTTACGTGAATTGTCATGGCACACGGCTGATGCAACTGTACCTGAATGGGCCTCTAGCTTCCGCAACCGTGTGGTACAGCATTTAGGCCACAGTGATTATGATGCAGTGCTCGACTGGCAGAATTTACCTTATGTTGCGCGTAATCACCCAACCCTTGAGCATTTTGCCCCTTTATTTTTTGCGATGGGTACGGGAGATCGTTTTAGTATTGTGCACAGCAGTTTTAGTATGGGCTCACTTGGCATGGACATTTACCGTTTTGATTAAGCCCTAACCTAAACAGGTGAAAAAGTATTATTTTAAATGAGCTATGTTTTGGATTTTGACGACAACTTATAGCGAGTTTTAGCAATTTGAAAATCTGAGTCCCATAAAAAACCGATGCAATCTTGCATCGGTTTTTTGAAAGTCTATTTAAGCGAATAGCTTAGAATACACCTTGAGACAGCATTGCATCGGCAACTTTTACGAAACCAGCAATGTTCGCACCGTCTACATAGTTAATAGTACCATCTTCTTGAGTACCGTATTTCACGCAGTTACGGTGAATTTCTTTCATGATTGCATGTAAGCGCTCATCAACTTCTTCAAACGTCCAACCTAAACGGATTGCGTTTTGAGACATTTCAAGACCAGAAGTTGCCACACCACCCGCATTCGATGCTTTACCTGGTGCGTATAAGATTTTCGCTTCTACGAATTTCTCAACAGCTTCTAAAGTTGAAGGCATGTTCGCACCTTCAGCCACACAGATTGTGCCATTCGCAAGTAAAGTTGCTGCATCATCACCATTCAACTCATTTTGAGTTGCACATGGTAATGCGATGTCACACTTGATCCCCCAAGGACGTTGACCTTCAAGATATTCAAAACCGTGTTTAGACGCAAATTCAGAAATACGACCACGTTTTACGTTTTTAAGTTCCATTACTTCACAAAGTAATTCTGGTGTGAAACCTTCTTTTACGTACACAGTACCGTTTGAGTCAGAAAGTGAAACGACTTTCGCGCCCAAGTACATCGCTTTGTCTGCAGCGAATTGTGCTACGTTGCCTGAACCTGAAATTGCAACGACTTTATCTTTGAAGCTATCGCCACGTGTTTTGAGCATTTCCTCAGCGAAATACACAGTACCGTAACCCGTTGCTTCTGGACGCGCCAAAGAACCACCGAAAGACAAACCTTTACCTGTGAATACACATGAAGTGTCATTGCTGAGCTTCTTCATCATACCCGCCATGTAACCTACTTCACGGCCACCCACACCAATATCACCCGCAGGGATATCTGTGTTAGAACCTAAATGACGGTATAACTCGATCATCAACGCTTGGCAGAAACGCATGATTTCGCCTTCAGACTTACCTTTAGGGTCAAAGTCTGAACCGCCTTTACCACCGCCCATTGGCAATGTAGTCAAAGCGTTTTTAAAGGTTTGTTCAAAACCTAAAAATTTTAAAATAGATAAGTTCACTGAAGGGTGGAAACGCATTCCCCCTTTAAATGGACCAATTGCTGAGTTGTACTGTACACGGAATGCACGGTTTACATGAGTTTGACCTTGGTCATCTACCCATGAAACGCGGAATTGAATCGCACGCTCAGGCTCAACCAAACGCTCAAGCAAACCATGTGCTGCATATTGAGGGTTCTTTTCAATGAATGGCCAAAGGCTAGTCATTACTTCTTCTACAGCTTGTAGAAACTCTGGTTGATGTGCATCACGTGTTTTAACGTAATCTAGGAATTCGTTAAGGCTGTTGTATTTCAACGCTTAATCCTCAGCAGAAAATGGATCAAAATTGGTCAAAATTTCAATCAATGATATATTTTGGCGCAAAATATTAAATATCTTTTGTTAACAATCTACAATAGTTTTTTTCAAAAAACTTTAAAACATTTGTATTTTCATAAATTTAACTTATTTTTTAGCGTGTTAAGCCTATAAGTTAATGTAACAAATTAATTCATAGTTTTGAGCATTTTCGCCCAAAAAGCTAGCAGTAATTGTACTGAATTTGCGCACAAGCCTAAAAGCAGAAATCGTGCTAAAATCATCGACCTAGAATTTTGACCTCGTTTTATCTTCCGTTTTCTACTGCTGTTTAGGCGGTATTGGTTTGTCCATGAATTCGCAAATTGCCCTGATCCAAAATATTGATGCGCTGCTTCCACAAACCCAATGCGGTTTATGCGGGCATCGTGATGGTTGTTTACCTTATGCCAAAGCGATCGCTGAAGGTGAAGCGGCCAATAAATGCGTACCTGGTGGACAACCTGTTGCGGATGCCTTGGCAGCTTTATTACAACGGCCTGTATTGACCGCAGAAGCCAGTGTTTGGCCTGTGCAGGCAGATGGACGCCCACAACGTATGAAAGCGCTTATACGTGAAGATGAATGCATTGGCTGCACCAAATGTATTAATGCCTGCCCTGTAGATGCAATTTTAGGTTCAGGCAAACTTATGCACAGCATTTTGACCGACTTATGTACAGGTTGTGAACTCTGCATTCCACCTTGTCCAGTCGATTGCATCGATTTAGTTGAAGATACCCAACCCTTGCTGTCTGAAAGCGCACGTGTGGCAGAACAGCATGATTTACGTCAACGCTACTACGCACACATTCAACGTGAAGAACAACGTCGTTTACACCGCAAAGGCCCTGTGGTACGTGCAGAAATTGATACAGAACTGTTTGCTCAATTTACAGCACAAGCAAATGTGGCTGTACCTGTGATTGAATTACCTGTGCAAAAAACGGAACAAATTTCCACAGCCGATGCGCAAACCACCATTGAACTTGCAAAATTACGCACACAAATTAAAAAGTTAGAAAAACAACTGAGCGTGCGTGAAGATGAGAAAAAACGTGTCATGCTTGCCAATTTACAACAACAATTACGTGAATTAGGAGCATAAACATGTCCTTAAAAAGCACGACTTTAAAAGCCAAGCCTGTTAAAGAAGCGTCAAAAAAAACGGTTACGGTCAAAGAAAAATCTTCAAAAAACATGACCAAAAAACAGATTCAGACTTTTTTTGAACGCTTGCGTGAGCAGCGCCCTACCCCAACCACTGAGCTTAATTTTTCCAATCCTTTTGAATTATTGATTGCCGTGACTTTATCGGCTCAAGCTACGGACGTCAGTGTCAATAAAGCCACTGACAAATTGTTTCCTGTTGCCAACACACCTGAAGCGATTTATGCCTTAGGTGTAGATGGCCTAAAGGAATATATTAAAACCATTGGACTATATAATTCCAAAGCAGAAAATGTCATTAAAACCTGTAAAATTCTGATCGAAAAACATGGCAGTATCGTGCCGAATAATCGAGCCGATTTAGAAGCTCTGCCCGGCGTGGGTCGTAAAACAGCCAATGTGGTACTAAATACCGCTTTTGGACAACCGACTATGGCCGTAGATACGCATATTTTCCGCTTAGGTAACCGTACAGGTTTGGCTATGGGTAAAAATGTTTTAGAAGTTGAACACCGTCTGATTAAAGTTATTCCTAAAGAATTTTTAATTGACTCGCATCATTGGCTGATTTTGCATGGCCGTTATTGTTGTATTGCCCGCAAACCTAAATGTGGGGAATGTGTGGTGTCTGATGTTTGTAATTGGCCTGATCGCTTTGAATTTGGGGCACATCGCAGTATTACAATGCACGAAATCTAGCTTGAGCAATCTCTAACTAAGCGTTTCAATAAACAGACTGTGCCAAACAACGAAGACAATGTGGATAACTGTGCAATCTATACACAATCACAGCATGAATAAATCTACTTATCTTCAGGGTCTGATGTATGAGATGACTGCTCGCTTTGTTGTTGCTTCAATTTCGGATGCAGTTGATAGTGATTGCCAGTTTTCTTCTCTGCTGAATCTTGCGCTTGCGTATTGCGCAACAATTTATAGCTCACAAAAACAAGAAAGCCTAAAACGGCAATACTTGCCAATAACATGATGATCACAGCAGCATGTTGCAAAGCACTCTCCCAAACTGAAACAAATAAAAAGAGCCCTAATATGAATCAGGACTCTTTTAAAGTCAAAACAAGCAGCCTGTTTAAACGATTTTATTTTCTTTTAAACAGACTTGGTCTAAGACCTAGACTTATTTTGCTTGGTCTAAAATAGCAAACAAATCTGCTTGAACTTCTTCAATTGGACGAAGACCATTCAATTTGTTATAGCTTGGTGCATTTTCACCAGAAGCAGCACGACCTTGATAGAAGCCAACCAATTGCTCAGTTTCTGAGTGATACGCTTTTAAACGTTTACGAATAGTTTCTTCTTGGTCATCTGGACGTTGAACCAAATCTTCGCCAGTTTCGTCATCTTTACCTTCCACTTTTGGTGGGTTGTAAACAAGGTGATAAATACGACCAGATGCAGGGTGCTGACGACGACCAGACAAACGCTGTACGATTTCTTCGTCTGCAACATCAATTTCAATCACGTGGTCGATATTGATGCCCTCGCTTTCCAAAGCTTCAGCTTGTGGAATGGTGCGAGGGAAACCATCAAAAATACAACCATTCACGCAATCTGGCTGCGCAATACGCTCTTTCACTAAGCCAATGATTAATTCATCAGATACCAAACCGCCACCGTCCATGACGCTTTTGGCTTGTAGACCTAATTCAGTACCTTCACGAATTGCAGCACGGAGCATATCACCGGTTGAAATTTGTGGGATATTGTAGCGCTTACAGATCAACTGAGCTTGTGTACCTTTACCTGCTCCAGGTGGTCCGAGTAAGATAATGCGCATAAAAAAACATCCTCATTTTAACAATGTATTTGACACTCGTTGCATATCAGAGCCATCGCCCTTTACGCAGCCAGCATCCTCTTATAAGAAAGCGACAAACAAATGTATTAAACCAGCAATAAAACCAGTTACACCACCCAAGACAATTAAAATCCACTCATCTTCCTGAAAGGCAGGACGCAAGAGATTCTGGAATTCTTTTGGCGTCAGTTCACGAATACGATCTCTGAACATTTGATAAATTTTCTGTGCACGGCTCGCATTAAAGGCAGGGTCGCATACAGGCACCATCGTAATTTCAATCGAACGATCAATCAAGTCAGTCTTGAGTTTGGCATACTCTTTTGGCCCCAAAGACAACTGTAAAGAGGTACGAACCAATGGTGTTTCCATAATTTCGTTGATGTGGCGTTTGACAATACGGCGGGTTTTGTCTTTTTTACTGCCATACATCATTTCAGTCATAATCGATTTTAACGTAATCAGATCTTCTGTGACTACCGTTGCAAACACATCCGAGACTTCTTCTTGGCGTTTCATGAACGCACCCTGAATATTATAAGTCCCAATGCGTGGAATCACTGGCTTAATCCATGGAAATTGACGATTTTCAGTCAATTTAAAGAACTGCGGATATTTCACGTAATGTGGTTCGACTGGGTTAAATACCATCCAAATCGCAATCCAGTTGGTCAAGAAGCCCCAAATTGCCGCCCAAAATGGAACCGTCCAGTGCCATGGTACAAGAAACCAAACAATCATTTGGAAAATACCAAAGAACATCCCAATCAATGCACTGATATGCCAAATAAAGTTAATTTCTTTTTGACCGACTTTTAGGAACATACGCACCATTAAGCGGCGATCACCTTCCATTTGGCTGACCACCATTTCACGCATATCCACCAAGGATTCAACATTCAAGGTCAGTTCAGTCACCAATTCACGCAGCACACCTGGCAATTGTTTATGCGCCTGTGCGTAAATACGGCGTTTAATCGAATACGGTAGGTTTTCCCAAAGCACAGCATTGCGGTCTAACATGACCTCATCAATTAAGTGCTCAAGTTCAAAACCCACTTGCTCACCAATAATACGCGCCATATCTTCAGGGTCCATAGCATTGAGAAACTCACGCAATGAACCTAATTTTGACAATGTGTTATCGGTAATGATGCCTGAAATACGCCCTGCTTTACGCGGTACAATCCCCTGCCATCCCACAGGAATAGGCCCAAGGTGAAAGCCCCAAAAGCTAATTGGATAGAACACCATTTTTAGTGCCATCCACACGTGCGCCCAAGTCACAAAAGCAGTCACAGGAATAATACTGAGCACGGCCCAAAAATCTGGACGATTCAAAAAGGTTTGCCACAACTGATTGACGTACTCAAGCATGCATTTTTTCCATATTTAGTTCTAATTACAAGATTCTAAAGTATTTTCGTTCGACTATTTTGGCTACAAACCCATACTGAGCGTATAGGAAAATTGTAGTCTAGGCTCAGTTTCCGCAATCACTCGCCCTTGTCGATCTTCCAATTTTTCACCTGCGCCAATGCCAACACTAAAGCTACTGATGCGTTCAGGGCTCAGTAATACATAAGCCAGATCAATGCCTGCACCTAAACGCGCTTTTTCTTCACCATCCACCCATTTAGATTCTAGGTGTCCTGCGTAAGCGCCAATATAATAACCATTTTTGTCTTTACCTGTGAGGTGGTATGGGTAACGAAAACCTGTTTGCCCACCGACTTCATGGTCACCATTTAAAAAAGCCCCCGCTTTTAGATAGGCAATGCCATAAGGATTGACCCATTCACCATTCAAATGCAGTAATTTTTGGGTAATACCCGCCCCTACATTCCAGGTTTTTGCGCTATCTGCGCTAATTTTTGCTTCAGGTAAAAAAGTAGTGTTCCCAGCAAAGCTAAAACTTGAAAAGGCAAGTAATGCCACGAAAGAATAGACTTTTGTCATTATTGTCACCAGTGTCCATTTGTTTTAATTTTAAAAACAGTCCTGTTTTCGTGTGTTGACTCTAGCAGAATTGTCAGGATTCTTATATACAGCAAATTACAATTTTGATGTCGCTAAAGTCAAAAATTAAGATTGCGCCCATCTTCTAGGTTAAATCGGGCAATTCAGTCAAACATGGTTACTCAAAATTGCCAATAGATGCGTTAGAATAGTCCAAATTCGTTCTCCCTCATTTTTGTTAAGCCAATTTTTGTATGAAACAACACTATCCGTTAAAAAATGCTCAGCAAGAGAAGCGTATTTTTCGCAATCGCATCTTTTTTTCGGTGGGTGTTGTGGTTTTTTTCTTGCTGCTGTTGGTGGCTCGTTATGCCTTTTTACAAATTAGCGGCTACGATGAATTTGCGACTGCATCAGATAAAAACCGAATTCGGCTACAACCACTCGCACCTGCACGTGGTTATATTTATGACCGCAATGGTGTGTTATTGGCAGATAACTACCCTGTGTTCTCAGCCACTTTAAGCCGTGCAGATGTTGAAGATATTGACGATACCATTGCGCGACTGACACCTGTTTTACAACTGACAGAAGAAGATATCGATCGCTTTAAAAGTCGGATTAAAACTTCACGTAAAACTGAACGTGTATCGATCAAGCTGAATTTAAATGAATCCGATATTGCCCGCTTTAGTGAAGTGAAGTTTCAATTCCCAGGGGTCAATATTGAAACTCAAATGACGCGTTACTACCCACATGGCGAGCTATTTGCGCATGTGATTGGTTATGTCGGGCGTATTAATGATAAAGAACTGAAAGAAATTGATAAGGATGCTTATGCAGGCACCAACCTGATTGGCAAAATTGGGGTGGAAAAATCTTATGAGCATTTGCTGCACGGAGTTCCAGGCAATGAATCTGTAGAAGCCGATGCACACGGGAATGTACTGCGCAATTTAGGACGCAAAGACCCTGTACGTGGCAATGATTTGTTTTTGTCATTGGATTATGGCTTGCAAGTGGTCGCCTCTGAACAACTGGCAGAACGCCGTGGTGCAATTGTGGCACTTGACCCACGTACAGGTGAAATTTTAGCTTTAGTCTCTAGCCCAAGTTTTAACCCCAATTTATTTGTCACAGGCATCAGTCATACTGACTACTCTGCCCTGCGTGATAATTTAGATCAGCCACTGTATAACCGTGCAGTACAAGGGGTTTATCCACCTGGTTCGACCATTAAGCCCATGTTTGGCCTTGGTGGTATTCACTATGGTTATGTCGACTGGAAAACTGCCATTCAAGATTATGGCTATTTTACTTTACCGGGTGACAGCCACCGTTTCCGTGACCATAAAAAATCTGGACATGGCATTGTCGATATGCATAAAGCCCAAGTCGTGTCCTGCGATACATATTTCTATGTACTGTCCTATCGTATGGGCATTGAAAAAATGAACGATTGGATGCGTCAGTTTGGCTTTAGTGAAAAAACTGGAGTAGACCTACCAAGTGAAAGCACAGGCTTGTATCCAAACCCTGATTGGAAAATGCGTACTCGTAAAGCCAAGTGGATGAAAGGTGAAACCATTTCCGTCAGCATTGGACAAGGCGCCTTCACTTCTACCCCTTTACAATTGGCGATGGCCACCGCCATCACCGCCAACAAAGGCTTTAAAGTTACACCACACGTACTACGTGAAAGCCGTGGTGCAAAACCTTTTAAAGTTCACAATGGCACCAACGGTAAAATTGACTTTAATGGTACTGAAGAAGACTGGATTAAAATGCGTGAAGCTATGGTTGATGTGATTCAATCAGGCACAGGTAAAGGAATCAAAAGTGGTTTGCAATATTCTGTTGCAGGCAAAACAGGCACAGCACAGGTTAAAAGTATTGCACAGGGTAAACGCTATAATGAAGCATTGTTGACAGATCGTCAGCTTGACCATGGCTTGTTTGTCGGCTTTGCCCCTGCGGAAAACCCGGAGATTGCCATTGCAATTATTCTTGAAAATGGCCGTGGTGGTTCTGCCGCAACAGCCTTGGCGCGTCCAATTTTGGATTACTGGTTACTCAATAAAGATAAAAAGCCTATTCGCCCTTCTGCTGCACAAGTCAGCGGTGGTTTAATGACAGCAGGTTTAAAACCGAGCGAATTGCCAAGCGGTGAAGTGACATCAACAGTTGTGCCATCTGCCAACCCAACCAATACAGCAACAACAGCCTCACCTGCTGCAACAACTCGCTCATCCACAAATCCGAGCGCTGTAGTTCAATCTCAGCCAGCTGTGTCAAATCCATCAGCAACATCAGCATCTCCAGCAACACCCGTAGAGAGTGATTAAATTATGAAAAATCAACTGCGTATTATTGGTGGAGAATGGAAACGTCGCCAATTGGCATTTGCCTCTATTGAAGGACTACGCCCGACCCCTGACCGTGTGCGAGAAACCTTATTTAACTGGCTGATGTGGGATGTGCAAAATAGTAAAGTTTTAGACCTTTGCGCGGGCTCAGGTGCTTTGGCCTTTGAAGCACTTTCACGTGGTGCAGCACAAGTAGTGATGATTGAGCCAAATCGTACGCAGGCTGAATTTCTACAACAGAATTTAGAGTTGTTACGTGTCACTAAAGCACAGGCGCAACTCAAAGTCAGTACAGCACAACAGGCCTTAAACTCACTAAAAGGTCAGTTTGATTTGGTCTTTTTAGACCCGCCGTATAGTCTAGATTTATGGGAAGAGTTGTCACATTTAAGTGATCCGCTCATTGCAGAAAATGCTTTGATTTATGTTGAAGCAGATCGGGATTTAAACATCTTAAAACTACCAAATAGCTGGCAAAAAATAAAAGATACCAAAGCAGGTACAGTTCGTGCAGGCTTATATAGAAAGACTACGGCTTAAATTGGGCTGAATTTATCGTTTATACCTTTCTTTCACCATGCAGATTTACTGGTATTTTTAAATGTATGAATACCACTAACGAGCCTTTAACACTTAGATGAGCATCCTTATGACTTGGTTACTGTTTATCTTAGGTGCGATCATTGCAGGTTTTATTCAAGGCTTGACTGGCTTTGCTTTTGCCTTGGTGGCAATGTCATTTTGGGTTTGGGTACTCCCACCACAATTGGCTGCGCCCTTGGTGGTGTTTGCGTCCGTGTGGAGCCATTTAATTTCACTGTATAATGAACAACCACATCAACTCAGCAAACAGCTAATTTTGCCTTATCTCATTGCAGGTTTTATTGGTGTCCCTTTGGGAACGTATTTGCTAAATGTGCTCAATGCCGAAACCTTTAAAATAATTTTAGGCTTATTTTTAGTGTTGTGGTGCCCAATTATGCTGCTTAACCCTCAAATTCCAGCCATTCAACGCTCAGGAAAAATTGCCGATAGCACTATTGGTTTTATTG
Source organism: Acinetobacter sp. A1 (assembly GCF_012371315.1). Taxonomy (NCBI): domain Bacteria; kingdom Pseudomonadati; phylum Pseudomonadota; class Gammaproteobacteria; order Moraxellales; family Moraxellaceae; genus Acinetobacter; species Acinetobacter sp. A1. Next base: position 92,248 of record NZ_JAAZQY010000006.1, on the reverse strand, counting down.
GCGGTATTTTAGGCGGTTTAGGTGGATTTTGCGGTTCGGTACCTTCTGCATGGGTCATGCTAAAAAATCTTAGTAAAGAACAACAACGCTATATTCTGCGACACTTTAACTTTGCCATTCAGCTTTTTACACTGTTGGCTTATGCTATACAAGGTCACTTAGACACAACACAATTGCCCTACATGGCAGTAATTATCATCAGTGTGAGCCTGCCAGCAATTTTAGGTGCAAAATTATTTTATAAAATTTCTGAAAAGCAATTTAAACAAATTGTGCTGAGCTTGTTATTTGCTTCAGGCTGTTTTCTTTTACTCACCACTGTATAGATACAAATACCACAAGCGCAACAATTTCTGCTTTTCAAATCCGCTTAAATATGCAATATTATAACATTACAATATTGAGTGTTTTAAAACGTATGAAAGTTCGATCTTCATTAAAAAGTGCAAAGTCACGCGGTGATTGCCAAATTGTAAAACGTCGTGGCAAATTATTTGTGATCTGCAAATCTAACCCACGCTTTAAAGTAAGACAGGGCTAATGCCCTGTCTTTTCAATTGAGACATTCAATTTGAATGTTGATACCATCGCTTACTCTGAATAGTAACGTGTATCCACACTAAAGTTTTCAGGAAATTTAGCTTCAATTTGTGCATAAAATGCCATAATTTCAGCCATGTCCTTTTCATAATCATCCGTAGGAAAAATAATTTTACCTATACCTGTTTTCTTTTTTGCATAGTCCATATATGCCAAAGCAATAGGTACACCTGCATTTACAGCCACGTGATAAAACCCTGTTTTCCATTGTTCCTGACGCGCACGTGTTGCCTCTGGCGTGACCAACATGACCAATTTCGGATGGGTCTTAAATAAATCCGTCATTAGCTGCACCATACTTGGACGCGCTTCACCAGGTGCTTTAGGACGACGATCTATACCAATTCCACCCATGGCACGAACAAAAGGGCCAAAGGGTAATTTCATATAGCTGTCTTTAATGGTCAGACGAACATTAACACCTAAAGCCTTAAGCCCCAAACGTGCATACAGGGCATCCCAATTACTGGTATGCGGTGCGGCAATCATGACATATTGGTCTAATTCCAACGGACAATGATTATCAATTTCCCAACCCATTAAATTTAAGCTACGCTCAGCTAATTTTTCAAACACAACCACATACCCCAAATAAAGTGGACGAATTTTAGCAACTGCTGACCAAGATAAAAGTAGCATTTAAATAATAAATAGACAATTACTATATAAATGTACAAAAAAATGATGAATTTGAGATGAACAACCAGTTCTTCGCAAAGTTATTCAATTTATTGACTTGTTCCTTGCAAAATTAAATACCATGTCAAAATATCAAGGCATGATCATCAGCACGAAAAACCTAGACACTTTGAAAGATATAACAAGGTTCGTGAAGTCACTGCGGCATCTAACTTGTTATAAGTTGCAACAAATCTGCTGCAAAAATGTCGTGAATCTGCTTTTCAGACTAGACATGAACGTTTAAGGTGACAGCAAGACAGCTCTGAATCTCTAGCTTGTATGCTAAATCGTTATCATCTCACATTGACCACCCTCACCTTGCTGCTATCTGCCTGTGGTCAAACAGAAAAACATCAGGAAAATCAGGCGGCATTTGCACCTGAAAACCAAATTTTGCCTAAAGCTCAAGTCCTAGCTAAAACTGAAACTGCTGCGTCTAGCACAGAAACGATTGGGCAATGGACGGGGGATTTTAAAGCCCTGCTACCTTGTGAGCGCTGCGAGCAACATGTGATTCATTTACGCTTGAATGAAGATCAAAGCTTTGAACTCAATGAAGTACAACGTTTTAAGCAACGAAGCCGTGAAAATAATGTGACAGGACATATTCAGGCAGTCATTGCCAAGACTTCATCAAATCAAGAAGCATCCACTAGTACAGCAGATCAATGGTTACTGCAAACGCAGAATGGTCACACTTATGCGACCATACAATTGACTACTTATGGTTTGGAACTGCACTTACAGCAACAACAGTCACAACACGCTGCAAAAAAAGTTCTTCTACACCCTGTAGAAAATATGCAAGTTAGCAATGCCCTGAAGCATGTAAATATTCAAGCTGAACAAGTGCAAAGTGTTGCCATCAAAGAATTGAATGATCCTGTGATTGCGCACGATTATTTTTTAGCAATTCATAACCAGTCCGATCAGACACTTAAACTCAATGCCAGTGATTTGATTTTAGTAGATCAACAGTACCATGAATACGCAGCAGTGATTGAACCTGAGTTTTTATCGCCTATTCCAGCACAGCAAAAACAGTGGATTAAAGTATCTTTTCATTACCCTGCTTCTGTACAAGCAGATGTGATCAAAATTAAATAAGCAAAACTTTGATTCATTAAAATTTTATTCAAAAATAGCTTCATCACTTTTTAACAGCCATAAAAAACCCTGCTTACGCAGGGTTTTCTTTTAAACCATTCAGCGATTACGCGTTGAATTGGTTCATAGTGTTTTTAGCTTCGTCCGCAGCTTTAAGTGCGTTGTCACCAGAGAAGATTTCTTTGTGATCGTCACCGATGTCAGAACCAGCCATTGCTTGGTGTTTAACGCAAGAGATACCACCACGGATTTCTTTACGTTGTACGCCAGCAACATAAGCCAACATACCTTCAGAACCGAAGTAACCTTCTGCAAGCTCATGAGTAGAAAGCGCAGCAGTGTGGTAAGTCGGAAGTGTGATCAAGTGGTGGAACACACCTGCTTCACGAGAAGCATCTGCTTGGAATGTACGAACTTTTTCATCAGCATCAGCAGCTAATTCAGTGTTGTCGTACTCAGCGCTCATTAATTTAGCACGGTCGTAAGCAGAAACGTCTTTACCTTCAGCAACCCAACGATCGTAAGCTTGTTGACGGAAGTTTAAAGTCCAGTTGAACGATGGAGAGTTGTTATAAACAAGCTTCGCATTTGGAACAACTTCTTTCACACGGTTAACCATGTGTGCAATTTCTTCTACGTTTGGAGTCGCAGTTTCGATCCAAAGAAGGTCAGCACCGTTTTGTAAGCTAGTTACACAGTCAAGTACAACGCGGTCAATTTGAGTGCCTTCACGGAATTGATACAAGCCAGAAGCTAAACGCTTAGGACGGTGTAATTTACCATCACGCTTGATCAGAATTTCGTCTTCTTTCGCTTCAGAGATGTCAATTTCTTGAGTGTCTAAGTAGCTGATGTATTGAGAAGCGATGTCGCCTGGCTCTTTAACCACTGGGATTTTTTGAGTCAAGTCAGCGCCTTCAGAGTCAGTACGTGCAACGATGATACCGTCGTCAAGACCCATTTCTAAGAACGCATAACGTAAAGCGTGGATTTTAGCGATGAAGTCTTCGTGTGGAACAGTTACTTTACCAGCTTGGTGACCACATTGTTTAGCGTCAGAAACTTGGTTTTCGATTTGTAGTGCACAAGCACCCGCTTCGATCATTTTCTTAGCAAGTAAGTAAGTTGCTTCTTCGTTACCGAAACCAGCGTCGATGTCCGCAATGATTGGCACAACGTGAGTTTCAAAGTTGTCGATTTGTGCAGTGATTTCAGCAGCTTTAGCAGTGTCACCAGCGTCTTGTGCTTTTTTAAGTGCACGGAACAAATCGTTTAATTCTTTTGCGTCAGCTTGACGTAAGAAAGTGTAGATTTCTTCGATCAATGCAGGAACAGAAGTTTTTTCGTGCATAGATTGGTCAGGAAGAGGACCGAATTCTGAACGAAGTGCAGCAACCATCCAACCAGAAAGGTAAATATAACGGCGTTCAGTAGTACCGAAGTATTTTTTGTTCGCAATCATTTTTTGTTGCGCAACAAAACCGTGCCAGCAACCTAAAGATTGAGTGTATTTGCTTGAATCAGCATCATAAGCAGCCATATCACGACGCATAATCGCAGCTGTATATTTAGCAATGTCTAAACCAGTTTTGAAACGGTTTTGCATTTGCATACGCGCAGCATCTTCAGGACTGATGTCTGCCCAAGTGTTGCCGAATTTTGCTTTTAATTCGCGGATTGCATCAATCGCTGTTTGGTATGTAGACATGATATTTTACCCTGTAATATTATTTAGGATTTATCAATCGAAGGCTAAATCGCGCTTATGCTTGATTGCTCAGATTTAGAGCACTTCGTTACGATGAATACAGAGTAGATTGACTGAATGAATTAATCCAATATTCTCGTGTAATTCTCGGTATTTTTTAAAAAAATGTATAGATCAAAGTCTTACTCTGACAAGCTCACAAAAAACTAAACCATTGTTTTAAATTGTATTAATTTTAAAAAACCATAAATATCTTTGCTTACAAATTCATCTTTTTGAAGATAATTTATTCATTAGACTTAAGTCTTGCGTTTCTAAAAAAATACTTGCATTGGCCATTTCTGCCATTTTTTAGATAAAATTTGATGATATTCAATTCAATACAACTGCATAGATTTCACTCAAAAGCTTTGTTTTATTATCAGTTTTGCCAATGCTTATTGGCATACACGCTTTTAAAATACTGCAATTAGAAAAGTAATGCGCTTGTACACATATTTCATTCAGAAATAGTCAGGACTTTGGCTGTTTTTATTGCCATTTTTGCTGTTTATCTCGTCGTTTTTTTCATCATAATTTCTACACAAGCCATACAGCTTATGGCATAATCCCTATAATTTATTGATTTTATTTTCGGTATTTATTTTATGAATCTGGAGCGGGTTGATCTTAATCTATTAATTTATCTTGATGTCTTACTTCGTGAAAAAAATGTAACACGTGCTGCAGAACAATTAGGGGTCACCCAACCTGCCATGAGTAATATTTTACGTCGTTTACGCAATTTATTTAATGATCCCCTGCTAATTCGTTCTTCTGAAGGTATGACCCCTACCGAACGCGCGCTAGAACTACAACCGCGTATTCGTGATGCCTTGTCTGACCTTTCCATGATTCTGGAACCCCGTACCGAATTCCGCCCTTATACCTCTAATCGTGTTTTTCGGATTATGACATCCGACTATGCCGAAGCAACACTAGTACCACGTTTGGTTAAAGCGTTACGTTCTGAAGCACCCAATGTTGTACTCGACTTTCTAACGCCTAGTGATGTGTCATACCGTGACATGGAACAAGGCAAAGTTGATTTGGCGATTAACCGTTTTAATGAAATTCCGCAAAGTTTTCATCAGGTTTTAGTCTGGCGTGACAGCTTCTCTTGCTTACTCAATCACAAACACCCTGCTGCCAATAATCTCAATTTAAAAAGTTATTTAGATGCTCAGCATATTTGGGTCTCTAAAACTGGTATGGGCGTTGGCTTTGGCGTAAATCCTGAAAAACAGGCTGGTTTAGGTTGGATTGACCAAGCATTAGAGCGTATTGGCCAAAAACGTAAAATTTCGGTATTTACCCGTCATTATCAAATGCCTGCTTTACTTGCCTCTAATGTCGATTTAGTTGCTACCCTGCCAACCCGAATCGCACGCTTACAAGCCAAAAGCCAAAATTTACTCATTAAAGACCCCCCATTTTATATTCCAGAATTTGAATTGAAGATGGCATGGTGTCCGTTGCTACATCATCACCCTGCGCACCGCTGGTTACGTCAACTGATTTTATATGTGGCACGTCAGATGATTGAGGAAGAAAACCGTGAGTTTTTAATGAATAACTCTCAATTTTCAGCCTATTAATTAAAAATTCACTGAACTTATTATTTGTAAAAGCTTATACTCAAATGAGGAATATTTCGGTATTCCTCAGCATTTTTAAAAGATTCAAATTTGTAATAGATACAATAATATAATCCACAGGTGGATTCGTGAGCCTCTTCCAGAATATCGTTATTATCTTAATACTCATTGTCGGAGCTGGTTTTTTATCCCTGACCGAAATTGCACTGGCAGGTGCGCGTAAAGTTAAATTAAAAATTTTAGCCGAATCTGGCGATGAACGTGCCCAAAAAGTATTAGACCTACAAGAAAACTCGGCTGACTTTTTTGCGGCCTCTCAAATTGGCTTAAATGCTGTTGCAATTTTAGGTGGTATTTTAGGTGAAGGTGCATTTCGTCCTTATTTCTACAACCTAGTCATGCGCTTTTATCAAGGGCCTTGGGCAGAAACCATCAGTTTTGCACTTTCTTTTACCTTGGTCACGTCGCTGTTTATTTTATTTGCCGACCTGATGCCTAAACGCTTGGCCATGATTGCCCCTGAAAAAATTGCAGTGGCGGTTATTAACCCCATTCAGATTTTTATTCGGGTCTGCAAACCATTGGCATGGATGATCAATGCCATTGCCAATGTGCTGTTCCGTTTATTTAAAGTCAATACCACCCGTGAAGATAACATTACTTTTGATGATATTTCTGCTGTCATGGATGCAGGTGCGCAAGCTGGAGTTTTGCAGAAACAGGAACACCACTTTATTGAAAACGTGTTTGAACTAGAAGAGCGTAACGTGCCTTCAAGTATGACCACACGTGAAAATGTGGTGTTTTTTACCTTAAAGGAATCAGAAGCCAGTATTCGACAAAAACTTGCAGAATATCCCTATTCCAAATTTTTGGTGTGCAGTGAAAATATTGATGATGTGATTGGTTATGTGGATGCCAAAGACATTTTGGTCAGAATTCTAAACAATCAATCTTTACTGCAACTGAATGAAAGCACCATCCGTAATGTCTTGACCATTCCAGATACCCTCACGCTTTCTGAAGTACTCGATCGTTTTCGCTCCACCAAAGAAAAATTTGCGGTGGTGATTAACGAGTATGCCTTGGTTGTCGGTGTGATTACCCTGTCGGATATTATGATTACCGTGATGGGCGATTGGGTGACACCCATTGAAGAAGACCAGCAAATTATTAAACGTGACAATAACTCGTGGTTGATTGATGGCAGCACCCCAATTGAAGACATTAAACATGCGCTACAAATTGATGAAATGCCCGATGATGAAAACTATGAAACTATTGCAGGTTTTATGATGTACAAATTGCGAAAAATTCCACGACCTGCAGACTCAGTGTTATTTGATGGTTATAAATTTGAAGTGGTTGATGTCGATCATTTTAAAATTGACCAACTCTTGGTAACGCGCATTGTAGAACCTTTGGACAACGCAAATGCTGTAGCAACAGAAGAATAACTATGGGCTAAACACGATAATAAAAAAGCACTACATCTTAAATGATGTAGTGCTTTTTTATTGGGAACAATCTAAATATTAGTATTGCTTAATCAATTCATCTAATACCGCTTGATAATGAATTGCAATATCTTCAGCTAAGATTTTATAAACATTATCAAATTGCACCATCGGCCAGCCTTCTTTCCAGAATGGGAAAATATTGTGCAAATCATGGGTAACCGTTGCATCTTCACGCACAATTGCCTGTGCGATCTGTGCCAAGACTTGTGCTGTTTCAGCACCATCAATGGCTAAATAATCTATGCCACGTACTTTCAAAATACGTACACGGTCTTTTTTATAACGAATTTTTTTGGCTTGTGCATCGTTCAGTTGTAAAGCCAAACTAACCGCTTCAACAAACTTGCTTTCGAAAGACTGATTCAGTGCCACCAACGCAGCTTTATGCGCTTCCTGACGACCTGCTTTCCCACCATTACGGATAATCTCTTTTGCCTCTGTATCCAATTCATCACTTTTCATGGATTGTAAAATGTCGAGTATTTCGATATCACTTAATGATTCAGGAGATTGGTCAATCATGTACTGTCCTTAGACAAAAGAGCAAAACGCTATTTTCGCACAATTTCAGCGAAAGCTCGACAGATTCCGCTGTAATAATTTTACTGCGATAACAGTAAAGTAAAAGTACATCGAACAGATCAGCAGTAATCTTAACGCCTTACAGTCATTGCTCATCTAAAAAACCTGAGATCAACAAATATAATGGCTCAAGCCTTTGAGCAAATTCTCTTGTAAATGTGCCGGTTCAACAATTTTTAGATGTGGAATCCAATACCTCACCAAAGGATATAGCTGCATTTCATGGCGGATTTGGCATGAAATGAGCAGCTCACCACACGGTTTTTCTTGAAGAATTTGTTGTTCTGGAAACAGTCGCCGCTGTTTAAAATACAAAGCAACTTCTGCATCTACCGATAAACGGATTTCCTGTTTGTCATGCCCAAACCAAATGCCCTCTTCATCTTCCAACTGCTGCAAAATTTCAGTCTGATGCTCAAAGTCTTGGGCGATATGCGTATGATCAACCTGTTCAATACGGCTTAAACGGTAGACCCTTAAAGTGTCTTGATCAACTGCAGCCAAATACCAATTGCCGTGATGATGGATTAAACGATATGGCAACACTTCTCTTAAGCTACCTTTTATAGGCAAATGCAACCGATTTCTTTTGCTGGATAGCTTGCGTCAAAACCTTAAAATGTTCTGCGTATTGAGTGGTGTCTTCATAATGATAACCTTTGGCTGAAAACACCAAGTTTGCCCGATGATCCATTAACTCCCTTAAAAACGAGATGTCCAAAGAAGGATATAAATCACTGATGCCCGACAACTGAGCAAAGTTCTGAATATCCTGCAATTTAAAACGGCCTAAATAAGATGAATCTAAATAATAACGCTTGCTGCGCTGGTCTTGCAGCAGAGGCAAATATGCATTCAAACGGTCAAAATCACGCTCGATGGTTCGGGTACTGACCTGAAACTCTTCTGCCAACTCCTTGACACTTAATTGATGTCCTACATTTAATTTGGTTAAAATATTGGCAAGTCGATCTGCCAAATGCTCATGTGTTGAACTCACACATTTCATAACACCCTCTTTGTGCTTTTTTCTATAGCACTGTTTTTTATCACTATAACCGTATTAAAAATAATAAAGACTTTAATTTAAAATGAAAATTCAACTAAATATATAGATTAAAACGACCTCGTATTTTTAGCACCAATGAATAAAGACTGCCAATTTCTGTGAAAATTTAATATGAATTATCACGCTTATCAGCATCTAAACGTGCGTTATAACGCTCTAAATGTAGCATTGCACTATACACGCGATGTAAATCTCCTAAATTGATTTTCTTGCGAATAATGCTTTTGTGCAACCGTTTCAAAGCAGCAAAACTATGCTGAGTACTGTAAAAAGAAGGTAGAATTTTCATGATGTTGGCCCTCTGTTGTGCAATGTTAGGATGGTATGTTTTTAATCTTTATTTGTTTGGTTGGAATTAATATACATCGCATTTTCGACAGGTTGTGTCGGATGGTTCACCATTATTTTACTTTTTGGTAAATCTTAGAAAAATAGTATTAAATTTAGAAGAATCATAATGTAATTTTTATTGAAAAATCGTATCTAAATTTGTACGCATAAAAAAACTGACCCATGGTCAGTTTTTTTTGAATGATGTACGAAAAGTCTTAAAGTACTTCTACAACAACCTTACCCACATGCTCACCTGTGTCCATTTCTGCATGGGCTTGCTGAATTTGATCAAACTTAAATGTTTTGTAGATCATTGGTAAGCATTCACCTTTTTCCAATAAAGGCCATACCGTCTCTTGTAAGCCTTTGGTGATTTCTGCTTTTTCTGCCGTGTTGCGCGCACGCATGGTTGAGCCTGTAATGGTCAAACGTTTCATCATAATTTGACCCAGCTTAACCTCTTTGGCTTTTGCACCACCTAAAAATGCGATATACACCAAGCGGCCATCACGACGTAATAAGTTTAAATTACGCTCTAAATACGGCGCACCGACAATATCTAAAATAATATCAACCCCAGCATTGTCTGTAGCAGCCTGAATTTCTTGCTCAAAGTCCTGAGTTTTATAGTTAATTGCTGTAGTGAGGTGTGAAATTGCCTGTACTTTTTCATCTGAACCCACTGTCGCAAAGGTTTTTAAACCGAGAGCATTACACAGCATTAATGCTGTTGTACCAATGCCACTGGTGCCACCATGAATAAGTGCTGTTTCGCCAGCTTTGGCTTTGCCCATTTGGAATACATTTGCCCACACAGTAAAAAATGTTTCAGGAATCGCTGCAGCCTGCACAAAACTCACGCCTGCAGGAATAGTCAAAGTTTGGCTTTCTGGTACTACACAATATTCTGCATAGCCGCCGCCATTGGTTAAACCGCAAACACGATCACCCACTTTAAACTGGCTGACCTCTGCCCCTACAGCCACTACTTCACCTGCAACTTCCAAACCTGGAACAGGAGTTACCCCTTTCGGCATTGGGTACAAACCCTGACGCTGTAAAATATCTGGTCGATTCAAACCAAAAGCATGAACTTTCACTAAAACTTCATTGGCTTGCGCTGCTGGAATTGCCACGGTCTCATAGGCCAGTTTTTCTGGCCCACCTGGTTCTGTAATAATAATTTGCTGCATTGTGCTTGCGGTCATGACAAATCCCTGCTTGATTAATTGTTAAATGAATTCTGACTATTTGAACATAAAACAGTAATGCATTAAAACCCAGATCAACTTAGGTATAATTCAAATCACATGGTGTTTTCACTCATGAATAAAGGGTATGCAATGTCAGAAATTGTAGAATATAACGAAAATAATTACCGTGAATTTGAATACGAAATTGGCTTAGCGGTGATTCGTTTTTATGCACCTTGGTGTACGCCCTGCGTGCAGAATGCACCGTTTTTTATACAGCTTGCTCAGCAGTTCGATGCCTCAGTAAAATTTGGCAAAGTGAATGTAGATTTATCTTCCATTCTGACCTTACGCTATCAAGTCCTTGGTTTGCCTACTACGCTTATATTTCAAGATGGTCAAATTGTAGAGCGATTGTCTGGCAATATTTCCAATGCACAATTACAACAAAAAATTCAGGCTTATCTATCTGCCTAAAAAAGTGACCAGCGACAACATCGCGTTAAGGTCACGCTTAAATTAAGATTGCACCACGACCTGATCACGCCCAGCATGTTTGGCCTGATATAAATGCACATCTGCAGTTTTCATTAAATCATCCACATGACTGTAGCTATACTCACGCGTCATCCATGCGACGCCTATACTTAAAGTCACGTGTTGTTTATGATCTTCTCTTGCCACATGCTCAAACCGTGCATCTCTTACGGCCTGCAACACGTTTTGCATTAACTGCCCAATCACATGCTGCGGAATATCATGCAGCAAAATGGCAAATTCCTCGCCACCATAACGGGCGACATAAGCGCTTTTAGGTAAGGTCGCATGTAACACCTTGACCAAATTTTGCAAAATTTGATCACCTTTTAAGTGCCCATAATGGTCATTGTATTTTTTGAAATAATCGACATCCAACATTGCAAACACCAAAATATGTCGTTTGGCCTGTAGCGTTTCCACATACAAACGCTGGATTTCTTCATTTAATGCACGGCGGTTATAAGCGCCTGTAAGTGCATCAATTTTAACCTGCATCTCTAGCTTTTCATTTAAGTTGCTTAATTGCTGGGTACGTTCCTGCACTTTAGAATCCAAAGAACTGTTGAGATTAATCAACTTCTGGTTAAGTCGCTCAATATGTAAATTGTGATAGGCATAGTTACGTGCCTGCTGAAACATAATCAACAACGCATACACACTAGTGGAAATAAAAGATAAGTGTATAGAGTCGACCAGATTCAATACCAATAAAAAGTCATGAATAAACGTGGCACACAGTATAATAACTGCCCAAAAGTTGATTGCAGAATAGCTCTCTCCCAAACGAATAGTTTGATAAAACCCGTACGCAAAATTGGCCAAGACGACGATAAAGAAAAAGGCGCTATAAAACGCAAGTTGCTGAAAAATGCTAGGCTCAGCCCATACCGTCACACCAATATTAAAACTGAGCAGCAACATTGCCGCACTATAAATCCAGCGGTTTAAATAATGCGTGCTGAGTAAAAACATATAACTCAGAAAGAATAAAATCGCAAAAAAGCTAAATAAGTATTCGAGTCTTAGCCCCCATGACCAGCTTAAATTCAGGAAAATGGTATAAGCATAAGGGGCAGAAAATAAGTTATGGAGTGCCAGAAAAACGATAAACAGACCAAGAATAAAGATATGTTTGATCTTTCCTCCCTGTGCTTGGCTAAAGGCTGAGAACATTAAAGTAAACACACCGATACCAAGTACTGCACCACAAATCATGGCAATACTCATCATCAAACGCTGAAATTGTTGGTTGATGACACGACTAACACCAATTTTCATTTGGTTTTTTAAGCCACCTTGTAAGCCCTGAAAACTGGAGGCTTGGATGGTTAACGTAAAATATTTACTTTCAGGCACAAAATAAGCAATTCGTGGTGCATTTTCTGTTTGGTGGGTGGCAGCATCTGCCCCCACCGTGCCAACCCGCACCAAACCATCACCATTTAAAAATACTCGATACGCGCCATATTGGTTAGGAATCCAAATTGCAATCCGTTTACCTAAAAATTCTTTAGGAATTTGAAAATACCCAATGAAAGTGCCATAGGTATTGCTATTGCCCGTCAAATCTTCAAATGATGCTGGCAATTCCACCGTCTGTGCAGACAAGACTGCGCTAGGTTCTTGAAGGAGTTGTTGTGGATAGAACAGCCATTTACCTTCTAAAAAGCTGGGATGGTCTTCTGTGAACTGAATATGATTGAGTAGTTTTTGATGTAAATAGTAAGATTCAGGTGCGGATTCATACTGCGCCCAAACATGATGTGTTGTAAGCGTACTACATAGCAACAGCAAACATATAAACGCACAAGTGCGCCACATCTGAATTAAGGCCAAAAAATATAGATCCTGAATATACCTGTTTTTTTAATCTAATCGGTCTTGAGCTAAATTTGAAGTAAAAAATAAGTCATTCATACAATACTTTACATGCATCAGATGAATGACTTATGACCAACGATGTTCAACCAAGATCAAATAAAATTATTGATCGCGTGTTTTCACATCGTAAAGTTCAATTTCAAAAATTAAATTCGAGTTAGCTGGAATAATATTGCCCATTTTGCGCTCACCATAAGCCAAATGTGCAGGTACGATTAACTTACGTTTACCGCCAACTTTCATGCCCATAATGCCTTGATCCCAGCCTTTGATGACACGACCTGTGCCAATCACCGTTTCAAAAAAATTTCCACGGTCAAGTGATGAGTCAAACTTGGTTCCGTTTTCCAACCAACCCGTATAATGTGTGGTAATTAAAGCACCTTTAACCGCTTCTTTACCTTCACCCACCACTAAATCAATAATTTCTAATTCTGCACTCATGCGGATCTCCAAATATAAATGGTCATGTAATTAACATAGACCACAAAGGATTAAATTTTAAAATCAAATGTCTGACTGATTTCCAACCAAATTACAGCAGACTATTGCAAAAGATTATTGCAACTGTGTCCACTCAATCTGAGCCTGCGCCTGATCACCTATCAACGTCCATTCACCATCCATTACATTCAGCTGTAATTGCATGGTGCGTTCGCACAGCGCTTGAATGGCTTCAGTGCTCGCTGCAGACAATTGCCAAACTTCTACATTATTTAAACTTTTGATTTTACTGTTGCGTTTGTACCACTCATCTACCGATGAGCCATAAGCAATAATAGCCACCTGCTTACAACGTGCACTGGCTTTTTTGACTTTGTCTTCGTCTGGGCAGCCTACTTCAATCCATTTTATCAATTGACCTGTTAAGTCTTTTTCCCACAAGGCAGGCTCATCGGTTTCAAACAAATCTTTGGTAAATTCCAAAGCTTCGTCTGCATAACGGGCAAAAGCCAAAATGCGCACCATCAGGCGTTCAATGGTTTCAGAAGGATGCAATGCCATTGTTAGTTGATAGTCACCATATTGATGCACATCCATATTGGCAATGTTCAAATCTGCTTTATAAATTGTCGCTTTTAGCGCCATTGTGCTGTTCCCAAAACCAAGTCAAATTTGCCGCTAAGCATAATAGATTTTAGTTTTTTTTGCTGCATTGATTGCAGTTCAATCTGCACCTTAATCATTCATTTAATGTGTCATTTACAAGCTGACAGGCCAATAATTCTGCTTCAAATGCCTGCCAGTCACGTGCTGTTTGATAAATAATTTCGATGCGGTTATCAATTCCCTCTTCGGTAGATTGATAGTTGAATTGCTCAGGATTGAAGTTAAAACTTTGCCAACCTTGATTGGTGTTAAAAATTCCTTTAATGCGTAACCAGTCTTGTTGCTCACACAGCAAATCTAACAGTGGATAAAAGTCGAATTGCCAACGTTTTGGAAATTTCCAGCCCGCCACCGAATAGCCCTGAGCACTTTCTACATAATGATATGGCAACTGTTTAATTTCTGCTTCAGATGTATTTGCAGCTAGGATCAGCGTTTTTTGTAATTTTAATAAGGGCTGAATTTTGCGTTGTGTGCCTACATACAGTTGATCAATTTCTGCCAAAGTAATATTGCCTTGTGCTGCTTTCAGCCACCTTTGAGCATAGGCTTGATACTCGTGTTGCAATTGCACCAGCGCCTGTTCGTCTGCAGCCTGCATTTGATCTGCATGTGACACCACTATAATTTGCGCAGCTTTCAGTTGATCTGCATATAGGTTTTGCTGTGACCATGCATGATCGTGCAAACGTGATCCATCGACCACAGTCACCAAAGCACGCATAGATAAATGTGTATGCCAATGCGGTTCAGTTAGTTGTTCCAACAATTGTGCAGGATGGCCCAAGCCTGTTGGCTCTATAAATAAACGGTCAGGTTGGGTTTCAGACAATAAACGCGATAAAGCAATTTGCATAGGTAGTTGACTGCTACAACATAAACAACCACCCAGTAATTCTTTCACTTGATAGCCTTGCTGTTGCGGCAACAATTGCTGATCTACTCCAATTTGACCAAATTCATTCATCAGCACAGCCCAGACCTCATGTTCTGGCTTTTGACTGAGCAATTGTTTTAATAAGGTGGTTTTGCCTGCACCCAAAAATCCAGAAATAATATGGGTCGGAACTGCTTTTTGTGGTGCAATTAATTTCAAAACAAACTCACTGTATTAAAGTACAAACAACAGCAAGCATGCTAAGCAAGTTTAGTTTTAAGTTCAATCTGAATCTGAATACGTGAAAATTTGGGCTATAAAATAAGTTTATTGAAAGATTCTCTTACATTTAGCCAGCCTGAATTACGCAATAAATTGCACGAAATTTCCAGCTTTCCACTGATCGATGTAATGTTTTATTGCTGCACCAGCAATTTCCTTTGGGAAAAGACGCTTACTTTGACGAAATTTAGCTGCAATTTTAAAACAAAATTTACCAAATTCTTACCTGCTCATCATCATTGTGCTGTTCAAGTAACCGCATCTGTTTTGCTTTGTTGCAAGTATTGATCCTACATTCTGCACTGCTTAGCATGAGTCCCTGTTCAGCATGTTCAAGTCAGGTGATGACTAATTTGAATATTTGAGAAGCAAGATTCGCTTCTGCTGAATATTTAGGTTTATAAATTTTAAATAAGGATGCCAAACTATGAAATTAACTCATATTCTATTCGCTTCTGCCTTCGCATTTGCTACAGCCAACAGCTTTGCTGCCAAGGCTGAGACCAGCAATACCGAACGAGAAAAAGTGATTGTTTCAACCCAGGAAGCTGTGGCTGAACATGCTTCAGAACAAACTGCTGCACAACCAGCTTCTGAAACTGCAACTGAGCAACCTGCTGCTGCAACACCACAACCTTAAGCCCTTCACACAGTGACACAACGCTAAGTTGTAAATACCACAACCGTTGTGTTTGACTCCACTCTCTGGTCGAACACAGCGGTTGTCTTGTAACT
Organism: Acinetobacter sp. A1; assembly: GCF_012371315.1. Taxonomy (NCBI): domain Bacteria; kingdom Pseudomonadati; phylum Pseudomonadota; class Gammaproteobacteria; order Moraxellales; family Moraxellaceae; genus Acinetobacter; species Acinetobacter sp. A1. Next base: position 76,393 of record NZ_JAAZQY010000006.1, on the reverse strand, counting down.
CAAAGCCTAAATCCACCATAGAAAATAATGATGATTAACTCGGAAACAATCTCTTTAGATCGCAGCCAATCCTAATAGCGTAATCAACAGCACTATCCCTTTCTCCACACTACTCAACTGCATTATAAAATTACGCTTTTTTCTTCACCAATGTAGGTACCACCATCAATTTATAGAGCACTAAAGTCAACAAGGTGATCAGCGCACACAACATATAAGTCAGCGAGTAGCCATACCATGCAATGAGAACACCCATCAACACTGAACCAATTGCCATGCCTAAATCAAACAAAGTGAAAAAAGTAGAAATTGCATGCCCCATCCGCTGTTTAGACACAGACTGAATCGCTACGGTTTGTAAACATGGGAACACAGAACCATAACCAATACCAATGAACACAGCAGAGAGCCATAAGACCCATTGATTAGATAAAAAGCTGACGATGGCCAAGCCAATCGCAAAAAATAACAGTGAGGGATAAATCACAGAACTTGGCCCACGCCGATCATATAAGCGTCCAACCCACGGACGTACCGCGATCATCGACACTGCAAACACCACAAAAAACACACTGGTATAAGCCAGTAAGTTTTTGGATTCGCTATACGCGGTGATAAAACTCATGATGCTTGAATAAGCCAGTGCCGTGAGTAATGCCACTAAACTGACAGGAATAACTTTCGTTTCAATCAAGTCATGCCAACTTAAACCTAAACTTTTGAATGTAGTTCGACTCGCTTGCTCTATCGATGCAGGTGGTTGTTCTGTTGCTGTGGTATCTTTCACATCTAACAACCAACAAAAGACAAAGCCTATGCACATAATGATGCATAAAATGGCAAATAACACCTGAAAGCTGCTGAATTGCACTACAGTTAAAGCCAACAATGGCCCGAATACCACACCCAAATTGGTGGACATGACAAAGTAGCCCATGCCCTCACCTTTACGCTGTTCAGGAATAAAATCATTGGCCACAGGTACTGCAACCGTAGTTAAAATACTGAACCAAATACCATGTAAAAAGCGCACCAACAGCAAACTCCACATGCTGTCTATCCACAAATAGCTAAAAGCAAACAGTACAAAAAATAATTCTGAACCACGAAAAGAGAATTTCTTTCCCAGTCTTTCAACAATCAAACCTGAAAATGGCCGAATCGCGATGGAAGAAATTAAAAATAATGTCAGTGCTAAGCCTGCTTCTTTAACCGTGCCACCCAAATCTTTCATAATGTATATGGGTAAAATCGTCAGCAAAGCAAAATAATAAATAAATAAAAACAGGTTATTGCATACGCACAAAATAAAGGAACGATTCCATAATCGTTGTGAACCGTCTGCAATAGAAGATGAAGAAGACATAAAATTTTACTTTACGATTGTGCTGTAGGCATCAATGCAGGTTGAATCACCAACTGCACTAAATCGTGGATATACTGTGCATCAGGCATACGGTTGAAAAAAATAATTTGATAATGAATAGGCCCATATAACGTGTCGAGCATCATCTCAAAAGGATAATCCTCACGAATTTCACCACGCTGAATTGCGACTTGTATTAGCTTTCGTGTTTGCTCACGACGCGGCAATAAATAATCTTTAAAAAACTGCCCCGCAGTTTCACGCTGCTCTGCCATAACCACCAATAAAGCCCGCCCCACGCCATGATTTAAAGCCAGACTCAGTCTTGAAAGTTGCTGCATCAAATTGAATTGTAAGGACTGTTCAAAATCCAACTCAAACACTGACTCAGTTTGTTGTTTAAACGCCTCAAATACCAAATCAGACTTATGCTTCCACCAACGGTAAATTGTGGACTTCCCTACCCCTGCACGTGCAGCAATATCTTCAATGGTCAATTGACGATAGTCCTGCTCTGCAAGCGCAGCCACCACTGCATTTAAAATGCACTGTTTACGCTTGGAACTTTTTTCTGGTGTATGCTCTGTCATGTGCTATCCCAAATTTGTGGATGTGATTTGCTCCACAAAACGATACGATACGTTTCGTTTTAATATAATAAAGTAAGATTACAGTAGATACTAGTGCTAAGACGTTTCAATTGATGATCCATCTGGCTTTACAAGCGAAGTACCTGAGCAATCATTAATTTTTACGGAATAAAATGCAGGCATAAAAAAAACCTGCTTATTTTAAAAGCAGGTTCCGATCAGCGAGTCAACATCAACTTAGCTGTGTTCAGTTTTCTTGTAAATGCTGCAAGATGGATGATGATTTTCCTGCAAACGCGCCACTTTACGCTGTTCTGCAGCTTCAAAACGACAACGTTTCCAGTCATTATCTAACTTCAGTGCTGGAATTTGTTTTGGTTTACCGTGTTCATCTACAGCCACCATCGTGAAATAACAGCTGTTGGTATGGCGTACAGTACGTTTTTGAATGTTTTGTGCTTCTACACGAATCCCAATTTCCATTGAAGTACGGCCAACATGGTTGACACTGGCAAGGAACGTCACCAATTCACCCACATGAATTGGCTCTTTAAAATTCACTTTATCTACCGAAAGGGTCACGACATAACTACCCGAGTAGCGACTCGCACACGCATACGCCACTTGGTCTAATAGTTTTAAAATTGTTCCACCATGTACATTCCCCGAGAAATTTGCCATATCGGGTGTCATTAACACGGTCATGGTTAATTCTGACTGGTCATCTAACACTGGGGCAATTTGATCTAATGGTGACATCGCGTTCTCTAGACTCTTTTCAAGACAGTAAGATAAGAACTATTATTATATCGTGTTTAGAAAAGTTTGAATGTTCATTTCGGCAACAACTGCATCATTATTATTTATATTGTTTATGACAACATTTATTTAAAATTATAAGACTAAAGACCAATGCTCCCAAGCTGTTATTTTTTAATCCATTTCTGTTTTTTTAAAACACTTGTTCAAATTTGATATTCGGTTAATCTCATTGATTCAAGTGTTCAAAAAACCATCGTATTTTTATTTTTTATAGATAATTCAAGTGATTTACCACCCAATCTTAATGCTAGATGACCAGAAAAAGGCTTAAAAATTGACTTACTGATACACTAATTAGCAGCCAAGCGCAGCATTTCCTGCGACACATTGCTATAAGTTAAAGTCTGATCTTGGCTTAATGCAGCTTCAATAACATAAGTCCCATCTGGATTAATCATGGTAATGGTAAAAACAACTTCTGCCATGGTCGCCAGTTTTACCTGCTGCCCCACTTGAAAATACAACATAACGCTGCCCCCTTCAATTTTGTGCTGTGTTCTAAAGTATTTATCTTAAAGTGAATGAATTTTCTTTATTTTTTCTGACAAGCATCATCAAAACAAAAAAGTAATTTGCTACATAGCATAAATTGAAATATGCCAAATGAGAATTTATTTTTAATCTGTTTTAAATCTAAATATCCAAGTCATCTTAAAGAGATACTTTTTAAGTATTCTATTTTTTAATTATAGATATAAATGAATTACAATAATTAAAAGTGAATTTTTCCATGAATAATCATTTTTATTCGCTCGCACTCATACATAAGTTCAATTAGACTCACCCTTTAAATCATCTTATTTGAGTCATATAAAGTTTATAGGCAGTTTTATTCACTGCCCATAGAAAGCCTGTGTGTTACTGGCGTTGTACTCGACAATCCGATGCCCATGACTAAAATGATGACGGTGATAAACCTGATCAATTTTATATAATTGTTGTGTAGTCGCATCTGCGCCTGCCTGCATGGTCGTTTCACGGCCTTTCACATCAAAAATATGTGCCTTTTCACGTAAATCAGGCTCAATCACGACATCCGCCTGCTTCAACTCTTCATTGGCCAAGTGCTTTTGCATGATATTAATGTTCTGGTTAAACAGCCCCCAAACATTACTGGTTTCGGTATGCATTGGCTGAGCTAAAATATTCACGGCAATCACAATATCTGCACCTAATTCACGCGCGACTTTCACAGGTACAGGGCTAACTAAACCGCCATCTACATATTCATGTTCTGCAATTTTTGTAGGGACAAACATACTTGGAATAGACACGGAAGCGCGTACTGCCTGCCCCGTATTGCCATAATTAAAGACGACTTTTTCTCCTTCTTTCAATTCAGTCGCCACTACATACATAGGTATTTTAAATTGCTCTAAACGTAATTGATCGACTTGTGTATTGACATAGTTTTCAACTTTTTTACCATCAAAAAAGCCTTTTAAATCGAAAGTGACATCGCGTACATCATTGGCTTTCATGTTTAAGGCAATGTCACGTAATTGCTGCGCATTTTTTCCACTGGCATAAATTGAACCAACAATGCTGCCCGCACTACTGCCCACAATAAAATCAGGCTGAATACCGTATTGCTCTAATACTTCAATTACTCCAATGTGTGCATAGCCACGTGCACCACCGCTGCCTAAAACCAAAGCCACCACAGGTCGCTTGTTTTTTTGCTTAAGTTGCTGAAAGTCAATTTGATTCAGGCGTGACTCAGCTTCAGCCACAGCAGGCTGCGTAGCCACAAGATTTTGTGTCAAATTTTGCGGCTGTTGTGGGACAGTTTGACAACCCAACATCCATAATGCAGTTAGCGATACACACCAAATTTTCATATAGACCTTCTTGAATCCATAACTTTCAGTCGATACTTCTTTGCAATTTAGAAATAGCAATCTCATGCTTCCATTACATTTGAAACATAGTGACTATTTCAGTACGCACAGGCCACGGGCACTTCAGCGAATCATTCATATAAGTGCGCATAGTCTATCTATTATTTTAACTGATCCTTGTAGTAATTCGTTAAACTGTCACGTCTAACCACTACATTGGCGCACAAGTTGAATCTGTCTAAATATATATGCACACGCTCACTTATTCTTCGCTATTTTGGGTCTTTCTACAATTGGGCTGCCTGTCTTTTGGCGGCCCTGCAGCACACTTGGTATTTTTCCATCAGCGCTTTGTGCAACAACTCAAATGGTTAGATGAAGCACAATATGCCCAAGTTGTGGCACTGGCTCAACTTTTACCAGGCCCAACCAGTAGTCAGGTGGGTTTAGCGATTGGTTATTTACAAAAAGGCTATTGGGGTGCAGTACTTGCATGGCTTGGTTTTACTTTACCTTCTGCTGTGTTCATGGCTCTAGTTGCAGTACTCGGCCATCAATATTTAGAAGTGCTTTCTTCAGATAGTTTCCACACGATTCAACTGATTGTTTTAGCCGTTGTGACTTGGGCATTTTGGCAAATGTTAGGCAGTTTTTGTAAAACTATTTGGCAATACGCCTTAATGCTGGCTGCAGCTGTTTTTATTTATTTTGTGCCTTTTAGCTTGAATCAAGTCTTGGTGATATTGCTCGCAGCAGTATTGGGGATATGGATGGCAAAACAGACGCCAACGAATGTTCAAAATACAGAGGCAACTCAAACGAGCTTTACAGCAAGCCACATTGTACAGCACCGTAAATACGCTATATTTTGGGGTGGGCTGTTTGTTGCACCGTTTATCATATTAACAGGACTCAACTGGCTCACACCAAATTTGCTTTATGCCGCCAACTTAAGTTTCTATCAAGCAGCCTCTTTGGTGTTTGGTGGTGGCCACGTTATTTTGCCCTTGTTACATCAAGATTTTGTCAGTACTGGTTTAGTAAGCGCAGAACAATTTGATTTGGGTTATGCCATGGCACAATTAGTTCCAGGCCCATTATTCAGTTTTGCTACCTATTTGGGCAGTTTAGTTCCCATGACAGATATGATGTGGCTCAATGCTGTTTTAGCGACTTTGGCCATTTTCCTGCCCTCTTTCTTTTTGGTTTTTGCCACCTTGCCGTATTGGTCTTGGTTAATGCAGCAAGCTTATATTCGTCATGCCGTTACAGGTATTAATGCAGCGGTGGTTGGGTTATTGCTCTACATGGTGGTAGAAATGGCACAGCGCTATATACTGAATTTCTATGACCTTATTTTTGTTGCCTTCGTGATTGTGCTGTTAAAGTCAAAATTACCTGTTTGGCTGAGTCTGATTGGAAGCTTCCTGCTCTATACTGTGTTATTAAGTTTTATTGCTTAGGCTATTTTTATAGGAATAACTTGAATCAAGGCCTGCAGCATAACGTTCGAGTATAGAGGCTCACTCACCGTTCAATATCCCACATAAAAAAATGCCAGCTCATGTGAACTGGCATTTTATTTTGCAATCTATCTACATCTGAACAGCTTAACCTGCAAAGAATTTCAAAATAGACTGAATCACCGCGACGTTAATCAAGTCGACAAAGAAAGCACCACATAACGGCACAATCAAAAATGCTTTATAAGATGGGCCATACATATTGGTAATGGCTTGCATATTAGCAACCGCTGTTGGTGTTGCTCCCATCCCAAAACCACAGTGCCCTGCGGCCAATACCGCTGCATCGTAATTTTTGCCCATAATACGGAACGTGACAAAAGCGGCATACAGCGCCATGGTGATGGTTTGCGCACCTAAAATCACCATCAACGGACCTGCCAAATCTGCCAATTGCCACAATTTAAGCGACAACAAAGCCATCGCCAAATATAAAGACAACGACGCATTTCCAAACACATCAATCGCACGGTCAAAAATATTGACTTTAAAAATGCTTTCTAAGATGTTGCGCAGAATCACACCACCGGCCAAGGCCCATACAAATGTTGGCAATTCAAACATACTGCCTTTGGCAAAACCGGTCATAAATTCTGCAAAAGCCAAACATGCGGCAAATAAACCCAAAGTGGTAATTGCATTATCTGCGGTAATTAAACGTACCTGATGCGGATATTCAAATGGAATAAACTCATTAGAGTCTTGATCTGCAGGCGTATTGTCACGTTTTTCAATTTGTTCTTCAGTACGTGGCACTGCCAATTGATGACGGTTGATTAAGGTTTTGGCTAAAGGGCCACCAATCAAACCACCAATGATCAAACCAAAGGTTGCACTGGCCATACCTAATGCCAACGCCCCTTGAATACCATACTGGGTTTCAAAAATTTCGCCCCACGCACCCGCAGTACCATGACCACCCGTTAAGGTAACTGAACCTGCAATTAAGCCAATCAACGGATCAATGCCCAATAACGTTGCAAGGCTAATACCCACGAAGTTTTGCAGCACAATAAATGTGGAAATTGCAATCAAGAAAATAATTAAACTAATTCCGCCCTGACGCAATTTTGTAAAGTTCGCGCTTAAACCAATCGAGGCGAAGAAAATCAGCATAAAACTGGTTTGTAATGCGCTACTGGTGGTAATGCTATAACCCCAAAATTGATGCACCAACAATGAAACAATTGCGGCAACCAAACCACCTGCAACAGGTTCAGGAATGTTATAGCGCTTTAAAAAATCAATTTTATTGACCAGTAAACGCCCTAAAAGCAGAACGATAACCGCAGCAATCAGCGTATAAAACGCGTTAAAAGTAAATTCCATGGCAATATCCATATAGTGATTGCAAATTATTTTTAGCCTAAAGTGTGTCCATACATGCCAGCCCAATTTTGCTGAGCATGTCTTCACGCTACATCAACTAAAAAAAGCTGCAATATAAAGAATGTAAAACAGTATCGTATTTGACCGATGTTTGAGTTGAGTGCGATTCACTGAATCAACCCAGTCCTTAGGTTTCACTCAAGCGTCACTGTTCGCGTTTGCCCAAAGCAGAAGAAAAGAAAGACAAAATACAGTATTTTCACTTTCAGGATGACTTCTAGTGCAAACAACTGAAACGGCTTAACACTGAGGGGTAATCTCATATAAGCTCCAACATATCTGAAATGGATTTAATATTCCCTTATAAGAAAATATTCAACCACTTGATAAAAAACAGCAAGATCAAAGGTCGAACATTATGCATTTTTTTGAGTAAAAATCTGCTTTTTTCTGTACTTTTTTTAATAATTTTTAATTATTGTTTTTAACTATCAGTTCAATTCTATACTCTGTAGAGCATAGGTAAAATTACAGCTTTGAATTTATTTTTTATTTTTGCAATAAAAAACAGAGCTTAATATTAAGCTCTGTTTTTTGTTTTCGCTAAAAGTACTGAAACTTAGAAGCTATAACGTGCCATGAAACCTACACGATCATCACTGAATTTTTCACCAGCAAATGTTTTACGTTCACCATTAATGTATTCGATACCTAAATCAACTGGTTTTACAGGTGAATAGATAAAGTTAATCCATGCTTGTTGTACTTTCTCGTTAGCTCCAGCATTAGTTACTGCAGCTGCTGCACGCGCATAGTCTGTACCATCATCCGCAAATAAAGCACCATAAGCTAAAGTTGAACGTAGTTGTGGTGAGAACTTATAAGTAGCGCCCACTTGTACACCAATCGCTTCATTTTGCTGAATGTCACCATCTGCATCTACGAAGAATGCTGAGTTACTGCCATATAAATAGTTGCTGTTACCTTGTACATAAGATACATCAGCTGAAACTTTAAGTGGCTCAGCAACTTGATAATTCGCACCTACAGCTGCACCCCACCCTGTTTTATCATCACCAGAAGTAGCTTTATAGTGTTCTACTAATGCACGTGCAGAAGCTGAGCCTTTACCTTCCGCAAAGCCTTGAACCAATTTAGCAGTAATTACTGGGGCACGATAGGTCACATTTGATGAAACATTTTCTCTCTTAACTTTAGTTCCAGTTACAACACCCAAATCATTTTTAATTTTTTCTTCTGTAACTTTCAGTTCAGTTGCTGCACTATTACCTTCTTCAGCAGAAACGAATAATTGTGTCGCAGGTGCTAACTTATAATTGTAGCGTACTTGCGGCACACGTGCTGTACCACCGCCAATATTCGTGGCAAAGTCAATCATTTCTGGTGCATGATTAGACAAGAAGTTCGATGTAGTTTGACCAAATAACCAATTATTTAAAGTTAAGTACGCATGACGGATACGCAAGTTGTCAGATGTGCCAGCAAAGTCAACTTCAACTTTACCACCAAGTTTGCTGTCGCCCACTGGTGTATTAAAGTCTAAACCTAAACGTGTCACTTTAGATGTAGCTACAAGTTTATCGCTTACATTATCTTTACTAGTATGCGTCGAGTTAAAGTCACTATCTGCACCTTTAATAATATAGTTCGCATCACCACGGATCGAACCATAAATTGAAACATCTGCACCAGATTTAGATTTTAAGCTGCTTAATGCACTTGCAGGTGCAGCAGGTTTCGCCTGTTGTACTTGGGCAATTTGAGTTTGCTGCTGTTGTTGTACTTGCTGTTGTTGCTGTATTAACGATTTCAACGCTTCAACTTCTTGACGAAGTTCTTGAATTTGTTGTTGCTCAGTTTTTGCTGCGTGAGCAGTACCCACCATTAATGTTGTAACGGCAATCGCCAAACCTTTGATCATAAACTGACCGTTGAATAATTGACTCATTCATTTCTCCAAAATAAAACAACGCTGCATCCGTGCATGATGATTTTTTGAGTCATCTATCGATTTCACATCGAATTATAAAAATGGCTTAAAAATCACCACACTTTTGCCCCAATAGACAAAGACACATCAATATTAAAAATATTACAATTTGTGTCATATATTACAGCCATCAATCTATCAAGTTATTGCCTTTATTAAAATCAGTTTTCCCGCACAAATATAAATAAACGATCAAAATTTCAGATCAAAAAACAAAATAAATATATTTTTCAATTGGTTGAATAGGTTGATTATTCAACTATTTGATCATTCATTAGACTATTGTATATATTTAGGTGTAGTTAAAAGTGTAATATTCCAGCTTAAAAATCAGCGCTACAGAACAAAAAATCTTAATTTTTATTCAATTCTTAATCTAGGTCTGGCTTAATTTTAAAAGTAGCTAACATACCTGCTCCTATAAACAGCAGCATCAGCAGCGCCATATTCAGCAAGGCACTCCACAACATAAAATTCAGTAATACACCACCGATCAGACCACAAAAGAATTGCGCACTGCCCATTACCGCACTGGCTGTTCCTGCTCGTGCACCTTGACCCGCCATGGCCAGTGCCATCGCATTCGGGCCTGTAAAACCAATACCCGATACTGCTAAAAATAGCCCAAGCATAACCCATGTTAAATTGGCTTGTGGCAAACACCCCGTAATCACCAATAATAATGCGCCTGTTACTTGAATAGTGCTGCCCAGTTTTAAGCGTTGTAAAACGCCCAATTTCCCACTGATTTTTTTATTGATGGTCGAAAACAGCATAATGCCAACGGCATTTGCACCAAATAGGTAGGCAAATGCCGTTTCGCTCAGTCCGTATTGATTCATCATGACTGCACTCGAACCACTGATATAACAAAATAAAGCTCCACCGGTTAAGCAGCCTGCCAACATCGGCATGCGGAAATTTGAATCTTTTAGAATAGAGCTATACAAAGTCAGCACCTGCTGAAAATTCAGCTTTAAACGGTGTTGCTTAGCTAAAGTTTCCTGAAAAAAGAAATGCACGCATATTAAACAAACCACGCCAACACAGGCCAGCACCGCAAAAATGGCTTTCCAATTCATCCATTGCAATACCCACGCCCCTAAAGTTGGCGCAATAATCGGGGCAATGGTCATCACAATCATCATGCTTGAAAAAGCCTGTGCTGAAGTTTGTAAATCCAAACGGTCACGAATTGCAGCACGGGCGATCACCACGCCTACACAACCGCCAAGTGCCTGTAAAATACGTGCCGCAATTAAACTCCATTCATTTTGAGCAAAAACGCACAATACACTGGCAACAGAAAACAACGCCAAGCCAAAATACAATGGGGGTTTACGTCCTATACGGTCACTGAGTGGGCCATAAATTAATTGCCCCAATGCCAAACCTAAAAAATAGGCAGGCAAACTATTGGCCACCATTTGGGTAGGTACGCCAAACGCATTTGCCATGACAGGCAAAGCAGGCAAATACATATCAATCGACAATGGCCCAAGCGAGGTCAATAACGCCAACAACAATATCCAAGCTGTTGAATATTGCTGTGAAGATGGTTGTGGCGTACCGTTTGAACTTGGTATCGTTTTTGCTATGGTCATATTTGATGATGAAATGGCATACTTGCAGACAAGCTTACACGCTCCATAGTATGATTTGTTGGCATCAAAGATGAATTTTCACATAATTTACCTGACTCCCATAAAACCTCAGTCTAAACAGAGCATTTGCTTAAAGGAATACAGTTGAAATCTTGGCTGACACGGCTGAAACAAGCGACTTATAACACCACGTTTATGTATAACATCCGCATGCTCATTGCATTTGCGGGAACGGCATTTGTACCCTATTTTATGGGCATGCAACTGGCCACAATTCCACTCACGCTAGGTGTTGTGGCAGCAGGCTTAAGTGATATTGATGACCGCTTTTCAGTGCGGATTGTCAATCAGCTATATACCTATATCGGCTTTTTTATTACCGCCACCTCTATTCAGTTTTTATTTCCACATCCGGTTTTATTTGCCACAGGTTTAATTCTTTCCTGCATTGTTTTAATTCTGCTGGGTTCACTCGGGCGACGCTACGCCACCATTTCTTATGGCTGTTTAGTGGTGTCGGTCTATTCCATGCTTGGGGTAGATTTATTTGAAGAATGGTATATGCAACCACTGCTCTTGGTTGCTGGTGCTATTTGGTATGGTTTAATTTCAACCATTAGCTTTTTGCTGTTCCCCGTGCGTGCAGTACAAGATAAACTGTCGCATAGCTATGCATCTTTAGGCGACTTTTTATTTGCCAAATCCAATTTATTTGATGTCGATATGACAGCAGCGAGTTATCAGCAAAGTATCATCGATCTATCGCTCGAAAATGGTAAATTAATTGGAATTTTTAACGACCTAAAAACCGCATTGCTAACCCGCTTAAAGGGAGACCGTGGGCAAAAAGACACCCGTCGCAGTTTGCAATATTATTTTGTTGCACAGGATATTCACGAACGTGCCGACTCTGCGCATATTGATTATCAAAAACTGGCTAAAATCTTTCAGCACAGCGACATTCTGTTCCGTTTCCAACGCATTTTGTCTATTCAAGGCAAAGCCTGTAAAGACTTAAGCGAAAGTATTTTGCATCGTCAACCCTATTTACATAACAAACGCTTTAAACATGCTTTTGAAAACTTAAAACAATCTTTGGAAAAACTGCGTAGCGAACAGCAATACGATCAAGTCTGGATCAATGCTCTGTTTGCCTTGTATCAGAACCTAAAATCAATAGATGCACAGTTACGCAACCTTGAAACCGAACGTAATATCAAACTGGATAAAGCCAAATATATCGAACAGCAACTCAAAGATGATGATTTGAGAAACTGGGATGATATTGTCATCCGAATCAAACAGCATTTAACGCCTGAATCGGTGCTGTTTCGTCATGCTATTCGTTTATCCATTGTCTTATTAATTGGCTATGTATTTGTGCAAGTGACCAATATTGAATATGGCTATTGGATTTTACTGACCGCTCTATTTGTGATGCAGCCAAACTTCAACACCACTAAACGGCGTTTACGTTTGCGTATTATTGGAACATTGGCAGGGATTGTGGTCGGCTATGCGATTTTATATTTTGTGCCTTCTGTAGAAGGTCAATTATTGATTCTGATCATTAGCGGCATGCTGTTCTTTGAATTGCGCAGTAAACAATATGCACAAGCCACAGCCTTTATGACCATTTTGGCACTCATGAATTTTAACTTGGAAGGTTTGGGTTATGCTGCCGCCATTCCACGTATGCTAGATACCTTAATTGGCTGTGCGTTGGCATGGTTTGGTGTGAGTTTTATTTTCCCTGACTGGAAATTCCGCCGCCTGCCCCGTACCATTCGTCGTTCACTGACGGCTCAATGTGACTATTTGGCAGAAGTCATTGAACAATACAAACATGGACGTAACAATAGTTTAAATTATCGTGTGGTGCGTCGTGCAGCGCACAACACCGATGCCGAAGTTGCATCACTTATTTCCACCTTAGCCACCGAGCCTGACTTTGACCCCACACAAAAAGCGCAAGCCTTTGAATTTCTGTGTCTGAATCATACCTTTATTAGCTATATTGCTGCCTTAGGGGCACATCGTGACAAAGTTGAAGATCAGGAAGTCCTGCAATTGCTCGACCAAGCACTTGATAATATTCGGGGTGCATTACTCAACGATGAAATGCCAGATTTAAGTGCGCACAACATGATACAAACCATTCGTCAGCGTTTAAGCCAAAACAAGGAAGAAGATCAAAAATCCTTGATTATTTTGCAGCAATTATCCTTGATGATGAGTATTTTGCAGCAAATGAGCCGCTTAAAACAAAGTTTGAGCCATGAACACGATCAGGACGCAACAGAGCTAGCCTCTTTGTAAAGCTTGTTGCAAGCAGAGTGTGCGGCATAACTTTTGCCGCACATATGATTATTCACCGACCTTAGCATGATTTTGCGACAATATACTCACTGAATTGCTGTAATTAATGCTAAACTTTTTGCAGTTTTAAATTTGTTAGTTTCACTATGACCGCGAAAAATTTATACGCCTATACCTTACAGCCTGTGACCTATGAAGTTTCTGAAGAAGAACAGCGTCATGCGCAATTGGTCATTTGGCGCAGCACCAATAAAATTGGCATGAAAGCATGGATCATTATGGGCGTCATTGTTGCCCTATCTGTTTTAGGCATTCTTCTGTTAAAAAATTATTCTACTATTTTCTGTTGGGTTGCCATTGTCTGTGTGGTGCTTTACTTATTAGTACGCAAATACGGCTTGGAATGGTACGTCAAACGTAAAATGAATGAATTTCCTGTACAAGAAATTAAGGGCATTCGTTTAGGCGTACAACCGCATGGCATCGTCATGCGTCAGCAAATGGGCGCTCAAGAAGGTGTAGGTGCGATTGGCTGGAAAGATGTGTACGAATGGTACAACACCCCTGAATTTATTTTAATGAACTTTAAAGTAAAAGGTCAGCAAGGTGCTTATATTTTACCAAAGCGTATGGATAGCCGAAACTTCTCCTTTAATACTATTCGTAAGCACTTAACTGAATCTGCTGGCGAAGCAAAGCAAATCTAAATATCCTCTACTGAATAGCAAACCTCTGTCCCTCGTGATGGAGGTTTTTTTTGATTAAAATTAAAACAATAAACGATAATGAGAATAAATATTATTTGCAATACGTATTGCACCTGTATTATTCTTCATCACAATTCATTCTCAACACCCACGCCTTATGTTGAAAAAAACATTCTTCCAAATTCACTGGTTCCTTGGTATTACCGCTGGGCTTATTTTGTCACTCATGGGCGTGACAGGTGCAATTTATTCTTATGAACAAGAAATTCTAAAATGGATGAATCCTGAAAGTTATCAGGTACAAGTTGAGCAAACAGCCAAATTGACACCTGCTGAAATCTATACACATTTTCAGCAAGTACAACCCGATTATAAAATCAATAGCATTAGCATTGCCAAAGACCCTGCAGCCTCCTCAAGTATTAATATTGCCAAAGAAGGTTCAAAACGCGGGCAAAATATTCTCATCAATCCCTATTCGGCAGAAGAACTTCCAAAAGTTAAAGGACGCGAATTTTTTCAGTTTATTCAGCAATTACACCGCAATTTAACCGTTGGGCCAGTCGGTAAACAAATCACAGGCGCATGTACGCTTATTCTGATTTTCTTTGTGTTAAGTGGCATTTATTTACGCTGGCCAAAACGTCATTCATTCAAACAATGGTTCGCAATTAAACCCCAACTTAAAGGGCGCAATTTTATTTGGGACTTACATGCTGTTGTAGGCACATGGGTCATCATTTTTTATCTGATTTTAGCCTGTACCGGACTGTTTTGGTCTTATGATTGGTGGCGTGGTGGCATGTACAAAGTACTTGGAGTGGAACGACCACAGCCTCAGCAACAAGCTCAGCCTCGTGCGAATGCCTCAAATCCAACTCAGCTTAATGCAGCATCGAGCGCTTCTTCTGCAGAGCAGAAACCATCAGAAAACAAAAAAACGAAAAATAATATAGATGCTGCTCAAATCCAACTTGCCTTAAATCAGGCGTGGCATCACTTCCCGCAACAATTAGGACGTGATTATTCCAACATTACCTTCAATGTGCCCAAACAAGCCAATGCGGAAATTGACATCAATTTTGTGGATGCCATTCCTCAGCATGAACGTGCACGCAACACGGCGACCTTTAATTATCAAAATACCAAGATCACTACATTACAGCTCTATGCAGACAAAAAACTTAATGAAAAAATCATGAGCAGCATGTTGCCTGTGCATCGTGGTAGTTTCTTCGGCCCGATTTATCAGTTTATGGTCATGCTGGCTTCATTAATGATGCCATTATTCTTCATTACAGGCTGGATGCTATATCTGAAACGTCGTAAACAAAAACGCTTAACTGTAGCAGCACGTCAATCGCAGCAGCAATTCAGCATTGACCCAAATGCTGAGCAATGGTTAATTGTTTATGCCACGCAAACAGGTGTAGCAGAGCAATTGGCATGGCGCACAGCAACGAGTTTGCAAGAAGCGCATCAACCTGTCACTGTCAAAGCTATTCAAGAATTGCAGCCATCTGACCTCAAAGACAATACCCAAATTTTGTTTGTTGCCAGCACATACGGCACAGGAGATGCTCCCGATTTAGCCTCTAACTTTGTGAAAAAAATCATGTCACAAAGCTCAGACCTCTCTCATTTACGTTATGCCGTTTTAGCTCTAGGCTCTAAAGAATATCCTGACAGTTATTGCGATTTTGGTCATCGTCTTGCTGCATGGCTGCAACGCAATCAGGCTCAAGCTTTATTTGACACCATAGAGGTAGACAATGCCAATCCTGCCGATGTACAACGCTGGAATCAAGCGTTAGCACAGGTGACACAGCTTGAATTGCAAAGTATGCAAATTGATAAAACCTTTGATACATGGCGTTTGCAACAACGTGATTTACTCAATCCAGATAGTTTAGGTGCACCTGCATTTAATATTGAACTTGTACCGCAGCACGAAGCACATTGGGCTGCAGGTGACATTGCCGAAATTCAACCCGGCAATAGCACGGCACGTATTCAATCCTTTTTAGCGCAACATCAACTAGATGCACAAACACTTGTGCCGAAACAGCAGCAAACGCTGCAACAATGGCTTTGGGATAAAGACTTAACTGTTCACATTCAGCCGTTTCAAAGCCTTGAAGATTTATTGGTACAACTGCCTGTACTACCAAGCCGTGAATATTCAATTGCCAGCATCCCAACTCAACAAGTTTTGCGCTTGGTGGTACGCCAACAAGCTGATGCGCAAGGAAAACTTGGCTTAGGCTCGGGGTGGCTGACTCAACATGCAGAATTGGGACAAAACATTGCCCTTCGTATTCGGAATAATCCTAGCTTCCATTTAATTGCAGATAATCGCCCAATTATTTGTATTGGCAACGGTACTGGGCTTGCGGGTTTAATGAGCCTATTACACGCCCGTACGCGTCTTAATTACAGCCAAAACTGGTTAATTTTTGGTGAGCGCCAACAAGCGCATGATTTCTTCTATCAACGCACAATTGAAGCTTGGGTCAATACAGGTATGTTGCAACGACTTGATTTAGCCTTCTCGCGTGATCAAGAAGAAAAAATTTATGTTCATCATAAATTACGTGAACACGCTGCTGAACTAAAACAGTGGATTGCAAACGGTGCTGTAATTTATGTATGTGGCAGTATTCAGGGCATGGCCAGTGATGTCGATCACGCCTTACAAGATATTTTAGGCGATGATCAACTCGAGCAGTTACGTGAGCAAGGTCACTATCGTCGCGATGTGTATTAACTCGGTACGATAACTTTGATGTCATTCCACTGAGATCAAAAATACTCAGCCAAACATGATTTGGCTGAGTGACCAATTGGAATAAGATTTAGATATACTGATTTGCACCAGAATATTGAATTGAAGCTTATGCCACCTGCTCTATCAAGCCAACCCCACACTCAACTGAATTGCTTTAAACGTGTGCTAAGTGGCATGGTTGCCCTGATTTTAGTGCTCGATGGTCTGTATTTAATCAGTTTAAAGAAAATTCATTTTGGCACAGTACTGCCCGTGGTCATTGGTATAATTTTATTGGGTTATGCCTTATTTTACAGATGGATTCAACGCAAGCTCACACAGCACTCAAATCTAAAAATATACTGGAGGTTAGGCTGGGGCTTATTCTGGATGTGGTGCATCAGCTTATTCTGTTTTTTTGCTTATATTCATTTTGGAACACAATCTCAAACATCTACTCAAGCCAATGCCAAAGTGGTTATAGTATTGGGCAGCGGGATTGAAAACGGACTTCCCTCACCAACATTAGCCAAACGGCTAGACACTGCAGCAACTTACGCATTACAACATCCACAAAGTTATTTGATTGTGAGCGGAGGGCCCGCCTTTGCAGAACAACTGACCGAAGCACAGGTCATGTCAAATTATTTACAACAGCATTATGCCATTGCCGCATCCAGAATTATTTTAGAAACGAAAAGTACCAGCACAGCACTGAATTTACAGAATAGCCAACCACTACTCCACCACTTAGGTACAGATAAAACTCAACCGATTATAGTAGTCACCAGTGATTTTCATACCCTACGCGCAGCTGCAATTGCCAAACGGCAGGGTTATAAGCAATTCAGCATGCTCAGTGCACCTACACCACTCTATACGCGCTATAACGCATGGTTACGCGAGTATTTTGCATATATCAGTGGTTGGTTGCTCAATGAATATTAAAATTCCAACAATACAGCTTGCTTAATTGATACGAATCGAACGTGGTAATGGAATTTGCATATCTTTAAAAAATTCCGGTTTTTGCATATAAACCTGATACAAATAATTTTTCAAATCTAGCAATAATTTCTCAGGGGCAACCAATACATTCTGCCCTTCTGGACTTAAATTCATAGAAATATTGGTGCTTTCTTGACGTAAAAAAGGAATCACTTTTTCAATAAAATCTTTTAGTGAAATTTCTTGTACTTGATAGTTGGCCCAATTGTCTTTGATTAGCAATTTAGCCAAACTTTTATTTTGCCAAATTGCAAAAGCACGCTGGCCTGTAGGTGTTGCACACAATGCCCAACCATCTTCATATAAAGCAAACACATGCCCCTGAGACACCATCGTCTCAATAAATTGCTTATAAATATCTTGCGCGTTATAAGTTTGCGTTACTTGCTTAGACGCCGCTTTACGTTGATAAGGATTTCGCATAAGTCACGGATATTAATATTATTATAGATAAAAAATTCTAGGCGAATTTATAGCAATACGCAAGAAATATAAGATAAAGAAGGAGAAGAATATATGGTGGGCGCTGACGGGATCGAACCGCCGACATTCTGCTTGTAAGGCAGACGCTCTACCAACTGAGCTAAGCGCCCTGAGATATAAAAATAACGCTGTTATTTTTAAGACGCAAGACCAAAAAAGAATAGTCTTGGTATTTGATCACACTTTTCACTTCAGGGCGTGAAAAATGGCGCAGCGGACGGGGCTCGAACCCGCGACCCCCGGCGTGACAGGCCGGTATTCTAACCAACTGAACTACCGCTGCACGTAAGAATCTATAACGAAAAGGCTTGGTGGGCGCTGACGGGATCGAACCGCCGACATTCTGCTTGTAAGGCAGACGCTCTACCAACTGAGCTAAGCGCCCTGAGATATAAAAATAACGCTGTTATTTTTAAGACGCAAGACCAAAAAAGAATAGTCTTGGTATTTGATCACACTTTTCACTTCAGGGCGTGAAAAATGGCGCAGCGGACGGGGCTCGAACCCGCGACCCCCGGCGTGACAGGCCGGTATTCTAACCAACTGAACTACCGCTGCACGTAAGAATCTATAACGAAAAGGCTTGGTGGGCGCTGACGGGATCGAACCGCCGACATTCTGCTTGTAAGGCAGACGCTCTACCAACTGAGCTAAGCGCCCTTAACGTCTTCATCGTTTGTGAGGTGCATTATAGAGAATCTTTACCGACTGTCAAACGCTTTTCGGCTTGTTTTCAGTTTTTTGTGACTGAGTGATTAAAAAATAGGTGATCCGCTATAAAAACAAACAAATTCTGTAAGTTATTTTAGTTTTCAAGCAAAATTAATGGGCTTTTCAACTTGTTAGCACTTGCTTAGCCTACACATTGATTTACGCATTTGGCTAGAGTTTTATAGTTCACTATAACTACCCTTTTCATGCAAAACTTGCAGATCAACCATTCAAATCAAGTTTATGTTCAGAAATATAAACCAATGCTTTTTCAGGAGTTAACTCAAATAATTCTAAAATATCCTGATTGCGCATACGAATACAGCCATGTGAAGCAGGAATACCCATCGGCTCTGTATCTGGTGTGCCATGCAAATAGATATAACGTTGAAAAGTATCGCAGCCCTCGCCCTGATTAAACCCTTGCTCTAGACCGCTAAGCCATAAAATACGGGTTAAAATCCAGTCTCGCTCAGGAAATTGCTCTGCTAAATCTAAATTGTAAATTTCACCTGTTGGCTGACGGGCAATAAAAACTGCATTTTCAGGTTCATTTTCCCCAAACTTTAAAGCAACTTCATGCCATCCGCGCGGGGTCTGACCACTATTTTCAGCTTCACCAATGCCATTAACACCGCTGGAAATAACATAAAATTTACTATGCTTAGGCAGATATAAAGTTTGCTCTGCTAAATCAATCAAAATATCAGCTTGGGCGTATGAATATGTCATTGCTTCATCCTATTATTATTCTTTAAATGGTGGCTCAGGTTCAGGACGTAACCACAACCACACGCCAACTACAAACATGGTGGTATTGGTAAAAATTTTGACTGCAACCGGTGCTGTGGTAAACAACATAATGATCGCACTGATACTCATCATAATAGTGGCAAACCACTTGGCTTTACGTGGCACTGTCCCATTAGCGCGCCAATCCCTTAAGGTACTGCCATATTTAGGATGATTCAGCAACCATTCATCCATTTGCGGCCACCCGCGTGAAGCGGCCCATGCTGCAAGTATCAGGAAAACTGTGGTGGGCATGCCTGGCAGCAATGCACCAATAAAGCCAAGGATGACAAAGATCACCACCAAACTTCGCCAAAACAAGCTTTGCATACCACTGTCCCAAACTACGAATTGCGGTAGTATAAAGCGTTTTTTCATTTTCCGTGGTAATTCTGCATTTTTCGCATGGATTCGTACATGATTGAGTCGCACCCTCCTGCGCTTGCGCCCGAAGTCTGGTTAAACTATCGCACAGCTGCGGTGCGGCAATTGGCATTTGCTTTGGCGAGCCCCAATATTTTGTCTAGCTTGCCACCCGAATTACAAATTCATCATGCTTTTACACTGCATGCAGATGCTTTTTGGCAACAGCATTATCTCAATTACCAACAGCGTTTGGCTTATTTAGATTTACATCCCGAAGCCTTGCATAATTTTCTAAATCAACTCAAAAGTACCCGCTTGGGTTTACGTTTTGAAATGCTGATGTGGTTTTGGTTGCTCGATCGTAACTACCATCCCTTCGAATTACTCGGACACAGTATTCAAATTATTGATGGGGCAAAAACCGTCGGTGAGCTGGACTTTTTACTGCACAATCAAGACACCCAGCAAGTTGAACATTGGGAAGTTGCTTTAAAATATTACTTGGCTGAAGCAGATTTTTCATTGCCACATTGGTATGGCTTAAACCGTTCCGACACTTTGGCACGCAAACTCAATCATTTCAGTCAAAAACAATTCCAGTTTGAGCAGGCTTTAAATTTTCCCATCCAGCAGCGTTTTGCAGTCCTGAAAGGTCAGTTGTATTTCCCACATTTATATAGCCAAAATACTGTAGACCGCACGCCACACTGGGTTAACCGTGCACGTCGGTTAGGCACTTGGGGCAACCATATTCCAGAAAAAACGGCTGACTTTTATCGTTTACAACGACACGAATGGATTTGCCCAAATGCGCAAGCCAGTAGTTTAACCAACCAATGGTGGACTGATGGCTTATATTTCCAAGCCACAACTTCTGAATTTTATATGTATAGAGCAGCTTCTTATCTCAGCTATCCGCCCTTACACGTTGAATAACAGTTTCAACATTTCATTACGCAACCACCATGAAAGTTACCTATTTATTTTTTTGTTTATTTCTTAATCTAAAAACACAGGACAAAATGTTTCTTGCTTTAAAATACTGGAGATAATCATGAAAAAAATTTTAGCAACCTCACTACTTATGATGTTTGTTTTAACTGGTTGTAACACCATTAAAGGCGTGGGTGAAGATGTTTCATCTGCTGGTAATGCAGTCAGCAATACCGCTGAAAAAACTCAGCAAGAAATCCGTCAATAATTCTGGGTTTCTTGGTGAAA
Source organism: Acinetobacter sp. A1 (assembly GCF_012371315.1). Classification (NCBI taxonomy): domain Bacteria; kingdom Pseudomonadati; phylum Pseudomonadota; class Gammaproteobacteria; order Moraxellales; family Moraxellaceae; genus Acinetobacter; species Acinetobacter sp. A1. The sequence goes on along the minus strand of NZ_JAAZQY010000006.1, from coordinate 54,933 downwards.
ACTTTCACCTGAAACATCAGAAATTCAAAAAACCTTGTGCTCAAACAAGGTTTTTTTACACTAAAATTTCACTTTTTTAGCATTATTCCCCTATTATTAGTACTCATTATTGATAAACGTCTGAAACGCGCATGACCTCTACTGCTACACTCGATTTAAGCCTGCAACTTTTACGTCAACCCTCGGTCACACCTGTCGATCACAACTGTCAAAACATGATGGCAGCGCGCTTAGAAAAAATTGGTTTCAACATAGAATCTATGCGTTTTGATGATGTCGATAACTTGTGGGCACGTAAAGGCACAGCATCACCTGTTTTTTGTTTTGCAGGTCATACCGATGTTGTCCCTACTGGCAGTTTGGATGCTTGGAATTCTGATCCATTTGCACCAGAAATTCGTGATGGCAAATTGTATGGTCGTGGCAGCGCCGATATGAAAACCGCTTTGGCTGCCATGGTGGTTGCTTCAGAACGCTTTGTTGCCAAGCATCCTAATCACAAAGGTTCAATTGCCTTTCTCATCACTTCAGATGAAGAAGGTCCATCTATTAACGGTACAGTGAAAGTGGTAGAAACCTTAGAAGCACGCAATGAAAAAATAACTTGGTGCTTGGTGGGTGAACCTTCTAGTACAAATCAGTTGGGCGATATTGTTAAAAATGGACGTCGTGGTTCACTCAATGGCGTATTGACCGTCAAAGGTAAACAAGGTCATGTGGCTTATCCACATTTAGCGATCAACCCAATTCATACTGCTTCTCAAGCCATTTCTGAGTTATGTGAAACTGTGTGGGATCATGGCAATGAATACTTCCCTGCGACCTCGTTTCAGATTTCAAATATTCAAGCAGGTACTGGTGCAACCAATGTAGTACCAGGCAACATGACTGTCACTTTTAATTTCCGTTATTCAACTGAAGTCACCGCAGATGAATTAAAAGCGCGTGTATTAGAAATTTTAGATCGTCATCAAGTTGATTATGAGATTGACTGGACACTATCAGGCTTACCTTTTTTAACACCTGTAGGTGAACTTGTGAATGCGGCACGTCAGGCTATTCGTAATGTAACAGGTGTCGAAACTGAATTGTCCACCAGTGGTGGCACATCAGATGGCCGTTTTATTGCACCAACAGGCGCACAAGTACTTGAGCTTGGGGTATTAAACGCAACCATCCACCAAATTAATGAGCATGTAAATGTAGCCGATTTAGAACCATTGGCAGAAATCTATGAGCAAATTTTAGAAGGTTTATTGACTTAAAATCAGAAAATTCAACACTAAAAATAGAAAAGGAACTCAATTTGAGTTCCTTTTCTATTGGCTAAACAATGGTTATTCAGCTATCAGATTTTCTTGAATGTATTGCAAGTTTGGTACATGAAAGACTTGATCTCCCATACGCACATATTGGAATACGCTAGGATCATCGGCTTGTTGATCATCATCAACCACTTCAGAAATACGCAAACGAATGGTTTGCGGCATTTCATTGCACATCAATGCAAAGCGCTGCTCCATTTCATCACCTTCAATTACCAAGGCTACACCCATTTTTTTCTCAGGGTCATTTACTGCATAGACAGGTAATTGTGAATCGTGCCATTCCACAGTTTTAACCTGTGTGGCATTGTCCAGTGCCGATAAAACAATGTTTTGTGGCAGCAGCATGGGTTGCTTGGCATGACATTCAACAATATAGGCATCAATAAAACCCGTAGATACGGTAATTAAGTGTTGCAACTCTTGTTGACTGATTTGGCCGAGTAAATTTGGACTATTGCTCTGACTCATGGCTTACCCCCGACTCGCTGCTAATAATTGTTCAATATTGGCAAGCAATTCTGCCTCTTGGAACGGTTTACCCATATAGTGGGTAACACCTAAACTGAACGCACGCTCACGGTGTTTTTCACCTGTACGCGAGGTAATCATAATAATTGGCAAGTTGCTGTGAATATCGTGGTGACGTACCAAGTTAGTCACTTCAAAACCATCCATTCGTGGCATTTCAATATCTAGCAGCATCAGGTCTGGTTTAACATTTTCCAGCTGCTCCATGGCATCAATACCATCTTTCGCTGTGACAATATCATAACCTTGACGCTCAAGCAGACGTGACGTTACCTTACGTACAGTTACCGAGTCATCCACAATCATAATCAAGCGGCGTGCATCACGACGTTGAGTATCACGCTGATCGCTAGCTTGCTTGGTACGTTGCGTTGCAAGAATCTGACGGGCAATATTTTGACCATCTAAAATCAGACAAACCTGACCATCACCTAAAATAGTTGCGCCCGCAATTGCACCAATGCTTGAGAACTGCTGACCAATTGGTTTCACAACAATCTGACCACGAGAACCAATTAACTGATCAACCAATAAGGCAATGGTTTGCCCTGTACTGCCTTTAATTAACAGCACCGGTAATGAGTGACCAACGTGATTTAAACGCGGTAAAGGCTGATTGCCGACAAACTCAGACAAGTAACGTAACTTGTAGCTTTGGTTGTCAATTTGGAAGAGGTCTTCATTGCTGTTGAAGTATGTTTCCAAAGTGCTTGGTGCAATACGCACAATACGATCAATTTGCGCCAATGGTACTGCAAATTGTTGATCACCAACTTTTACCATCAAGGCATCTGATACCGCAACCGTGGTCGGTACACGAATACTAAAGGTTGTGCCCTGACCCAAAGTTGAATCTACAGAAACGTGACCACCGAGCGCTTTAATTTCGCTTTGCACTACGTCCAAGCCAACCCCACGACCTGAAATTTGTGTCACCGCCTGTGCAGTGGTGAAACCAGGGTGGAAAATTAACTGTAGAATTTCATTTTTATCGAGGTCTTGATCTGCCTTAATTAAACCCAAGCTCAAAGCTTTTTGTTTAATTTTCGCATCATCAATACCTTTACCATCATCCACAAACGTCACCACAACATCTGTGCCTTGACGGCTAATGTTAAGTTCAATTTTTCCGACTTCAGGTTTATTGGCCGCTGCACGTTGTGCAGGGTCTTCTATACCATGGTCTACCGCATTACGTAGCATGTGCTCAAATGGAGTCACCAAACGTTCAAGAATGGTACGGTCCAACTCACCTTCGGTATTGTGTACCACCAATTCTGTTGGACGGTTCAAGGTAGATGAAGTCTGACGCACAATACGTTGTAAACGTGGTAACAAGCGTGAGAATGGTACCAAACGAGTACGCATCAAGCTTTCTTGAATTTCGGCCTGAATACGTGATTGTTGTAAAAGCAAACCTTCAGCATCACGGATTTTTTCAGCCAATGTGCTCTTAAAGTCCACCAAGTCCGATGCAGATTCCGCAAGAGATTTAGACAATTGATTCAATGAGGAATATTGGTCCATCTCTAATGGGTCAAAGTCTGCATAACGTGAGTTTTCAGAACCGTGTTTGGCAATAATCTGTGATTCCAACTCGCCTTCCATTCGGCGTAACTGATCTGCCAGACGTTTGATCGCCAATTCCATTTCATTCAGCGTACCGCCAAGCTGTCCAAGCTCCATTTCAATACGTGAACGGTTAATCGAGTTCTCACCAGACAAGTCGATCATCTTCTCTACCAAATCGGCAGAGATACGAATCATCTCATTGCTATTGTCTAGTGTGGCTGTTTCACTCCACTCGCCTGACATCGCAGGTGGCTCGGTGCCATCCCCTTGTACAAACTCATAACTACGACTTGGTGATAACAAGTCTGTATGCGTTAAACGCTCAGGCAATTGCGCAGAAACATCCACAAATTGCATAGCGGCCAAGCTCGATTTCAGACTTTCATAATTGCTGTAATCGGCTTTAAAGATAGCATCACGCAACCAAGCCAACGTGGTTTGTAAAAGTGCATCGTAAACATTCGAGTTAAACTGATGTACAGCAAACTGTTCAAAGGTACTTTCAAGCTGATAGGCGATTTGCGCAACAGGCTCAATTTCAACCATACGTGCGCCACCTTTTAAGCTGTGCGCAGCACGTTGTAACTGTAGCAAAATACTACGGTCACTACGTTGTTCAAACCAATGCTTCAAGCGCTGATCCGCTGAATCTAAAATTTCTTCAGCTTCTTCACGGAATGTTTCTTCTACTATAGAAAGCAGTTGTTCATCTTCAGACTCAGCCGTTGTTTCGGGAGCAGCAATTTCAGTGATTGGTTCAAATACGGCTGCAGGGGCATCTTCAAGTTCAACTGAAACATCATCTGCCAATACTTCTTCTGCAGACTGCATCTCGGCTTCTGCTTCAGTTTCGGCTTCTGTTTCAACTTGCACTGGCTGCTCTTGTTGCATTGAAGGTTGAACAGCGGTATTCGTTTCAATTGATTTACCTTGTGACAAGCTAACAATGTCAGCCAAAATCGCAATGGATTCTGGCGCTTCATAGTCCACACCTTCTTCACGAATGGTTTGAATACGGTCTGCAATGTCGTCTTGTACTAAACGAATAATTTGAATCAACGCAGGTGAAACAACAATTTGGTTATTGATAATGCGCTCATAAATTGATTCAAGGTTATGCGCAATTAAACCAATATGCGTTGCAGCAATCATATTCGCACCACCTTTTAAAGTGTGCAAATAACGCATCAGGTTGTTTAAGGCTGATGTATCACTGGCGTCTTTAGACCACGTGTTTACATCTTCATCCATTCCCACCAAAAGTTCTTCGGCTTCTTCAAGGAAGATGTCTTGTAAATCTGGATCAAAATCCTTGTTGGCATCTGCTGCGTGGATATTTTGGCGGTCAGCGGCAATACGTTGTGACAATTGCGCCAAGTTTACCGCACCAGAACTTTCTACAGTTGCAACCTCTGATGAAGTCTCAACATTTTCTACTTCAGCAGGGGCAGTTTCAGTGACTTGATCAGCTTCTTCAATCACGCTTTCAGATGTTTCAAGCGCCAACTCTTCAATATCTTGCTGTACAAATGCAGTTAAGTCATTCAGCGTTTTCTGAATATCTTCAGTGACCGTGACACGCTGCCCAGCTGCCAAAGTATCGAATAAATGGATAAATTCTTGATGTGCCTGCGCAAATAGCTCGTAAGCATATTCTGAATTTAGCAAAACTGGTTGAGCTAAAACACGGTCATACGCTGCTTTCAGCTCTTGAGTAAATTGATGAATACCAATTGATGCACGGTTATCGGTATGATCCACCAACAATTGTGCCTGCGCACTCAATTCTTGCAAATAGTCTGGATACTGTGCTTGCGCCAATTTATCAAATTCAAATTCGGCATCAAGTAAACGGTCAATATTCAGTTCAATTAATTTAGAGACCAAACCTTGAGGATTGGCTAATTCATCAGTGTCGCTGCTGCTAAAGCCGTAGTTATCCCACGCTTTGTTAAAGGTGTCATATATGACATCTAAACCATCACAACGTCCTTGACGCAGAATATGCAAATAATCACGTACAAATTCTGCATACTGCACCAACAATGCTGTTTCTTTAGAGGTCGATTCAATTTCATCTTGCACAAAGGCTTTGAATAAGTTTTCAACTTTAGAGCTGGCTTCAAACACCTGATCAATTTGCGCCATCGATGAACTACCACGCAAAGTATGCAGGGCGCGAATCAGACCATTGTAATCTTGAGATTTAATTTGTTCTTGTGCCAAGAATTGATCAATGGTCGCCAAATGCTCTTCGGCTTCTTCAATAAATATAGACAGAGTTTCAGCCAACAGACTTTCATCTGTAGTCGTGTCTTGCGCAACTTCTGCGTGTTCAACATCTGCAGGCAGTTCTGCTGATTCAAATTCTTCTGTCGCCGCTACTGTTGCAGCCATTTCAGGCTCAATCGCATCACTCAGCTCAAGACCTGTTGGTATATCTTGTGCTGTTAATTGATCGGCTAAAACAAGTAATTCTTCTAACGCTGGTTCAGGACTTTGGTTTTGCTGTAATTGTTGTCCTAAAAGTACCAATGGGCGTAAATCAATATCAATGACACCCACATTTTTGAAAATTGGATACAGTTTATATTGATAAATATGGAAAACAGTTTTTGCAAATTTTTGAATATCAGTATTAAGGGTAACAGCACCCGAAAGCACACGGTTTAAAGTATCTTCTACCGTCCATGCCAGTTCGCCCGCAGACTTCGCACCGACCATGCGACCCGAGCCTTTTAAGGTGTGAAAGTGACGACGAATGGTCACTAAAGTTTCTTGGTCTGTCGGATTTTCGAACCAAGTTACAAATAATGGATTTAATTCTTCGAAGATTTCTTCAATTTCTTCAACAAAAATTTCAAGAATTTCCGCATCTTGATCAAGATAACTATCTTCAGGAAGCGTCGTTGTTTCAACTAAATTTTTTAATATTTCTTTCATAGCTAAGGCTTCTTACGTTTTCAGCACCGAAAGGTACTTCAACTTAATTGTAACCATCCTGAATGCCCCTAACTCAAAAGTTAAGTTCATCTTTTCGATGCTTTATCTCTGAATGATGGTGTACCTCTACCGAAGTATAGGTACACCCTTCCCCAAGCTGGAATTCCGCTTATTCAGGTAGTTTAAAGTCAGTTACAGATTCACGTAATGATTCTGCCATGTTGGCCAACTCAGATACCGAACGTGCTGTATCAAAGGTTGCCGTTGTGGTTTGCGAAGTAATTTCTTGTACAACGTTCATCGTAGTTGCAATGTGACCTGCAGACGCAGACTGTAGTTTTGCAGCATCCGAAATGTTAGAAATCAATTTCGCAAGGTTGCTCGATACTGTTTGAATCTCATCGAGTGCAACACCCGCATCCTTAGATAAGTTCGCACCACGTACAACCTCAGAAGTCGTTTGTTCCATCGAAATTACGGCTTCGTTGGTATCGGTCTGAATCGTTTTAACCAGTGTTTCAATCTGCTTAGTTGCAGATGCTGAACGTTCTGCTAGACGCTGTACCTCATCCGCAACGACCGCGAAACCACGACCTGCTTCACCCGCCATAGACGCCTGAATTGCTGCGTTCAATGCCAAGATGTTGGTTTGGTCGGCAATATCGTTAATCAAGGCAACGATGTTACCAATCTCTTGTGAAGATTCACCCAAACGCTTAATACGCTTAGAGGTTTCTTGAATCTGCTCACGAATGATATCCATACCTTCAATTGAACGGTTTACAACGTCCGCACCATTCGATGCGATATGTACCGAACGTTCTGCTACCGCAGCGGATTCTTCCGCGTTGGCAGATACTTGGTCAATCGACATTGCCATTTCGTTAATCGCCGCAGATGCACCTGCAATTTCTTGCGCCTGATGTTCAGAAGCTTCTGCTAACTGGTTGGTAATGTTCTGCGTAGTTGCCGTATATTGTGCAACTTCGTGTGATGTTTCATGAATACGCGATACAAGGTCACGTAATTGGTCAATCGCGAAGTTAATCGAGTCAGCAATTGCGCCTGTAAAGTCTTCCGATACCGTTGCGTATGAACGTAAGTCACCATCTGCAAGGTCGGCGATCTCATCGAGTAGACGTAAAATCGCGTTTTGGTTACGGTCATATTCATCTTGTAGACGAACCACACGAGTTTTATCAGCTTCACCACGTAAGCCAAGTAATTTGAATACACAGAACAAGAATGCAAGTAAGGCTGTAATTAAGCCAATTGCTGGAATTGCAATAGACCAACCTGAACTGCCAGACAATTTATTTAAATTACTTAAAAGTTTATCAGACTGGTCAAAAATAGAAGATGAAGCCTGACGTACTTTTACAATTTGAGTAGAGTTACTTAAAACGGTTGCAGCAGCAGATTTCAATACATCTTCATATTCTGCTTGAATACCTGTTAATGACTCACGTAAGTCTTCTTGTGCAATACGTTGTACACCCAGCTCTGCACTACCATTTAACTGTGCAGCCAAATACGCACCGAAAGTTTCAGTATCGGCACTGAAGTCATCCGCAGATTCACGTGAACTATCTGTACCTGTTAATACCGAGCTAATTGAACGCAAGATACGTTCTGCAATGAATACCTGGTTTTTTGCAATTACAACCTGGCTACTTGGCATATCTTGACGTGCCATTTGGTCAACCATCAAGTTATATTCAGCCTGAATACCTGGAATGGTTTCACTGATTGCAATGTTAGTGTCATAAAGTTGGTTAATGATTTTTTGTTGCGAAGCAATCAAATCAATATTTTCAGAAACCGATTTCCACTGTGTTTCAACTTCACGCAACGTGTCTGTACTAGCATGAATGTCTTTAACCGTTTCTAAGTTTTCTGCAAAAGATTTTTGCGAATCAGTCAAATTTTTGATTGATTCAGGCGTACCTGATGCAGTTGCTTCAGTCGCTTGACGTGAAATGGTTTGTGACAATAGACGTAAATCACCCAAACTACGGGTAAAATCGTTATTACGCGGCACACTATAAAAAAGGTATAGCAACAGGAAAAGCGATAAGATGATACAAAAAGCTGCGCCTAAAATAAGTGGCTTAGATTTTTCTGTTTCACCAAATACACTCGCAAACTCATCAGTTCGCGTTTGTAATTTTGCCACAAAACCTGGCCCACTTGCTTTACGAACAGTTTCTTCGCCTGAATTTTTCTTTTTAAGTTTAAAGCCCATGCAGCTTCTCCCCGATTGACGCCTTCATTTTTTAGGTGCGCGACAGTTAATTTATAAATTTTATAGATGCGTTCATGTATTTTGGGTTTTGCAATAAACGACTAAATAAGAAAACATGCCATTGTTGGTTATGCTGGTGAAAATAGCCCTGACAATATTCTTGTAAATTACTTTCTAAATCATTGTGTTTAGAGAAGAAACTTTTCTTATTAAAGTGCTGTATACCCAAAACTTGATCTACAACCAAACCGACATAATGGTCATTATGACTAATACACATTACTTTTTGAGTAGGTGAATATTGGCTGCTTTGCCCAGAAACATAATGTGCCAAATCTGAAACTGAGAGCAATCTACCCCGAATATTGGCCAAACCGACCACCCAAGGTTGGGTGTTCGGAACTGGTGTGTATTTCGGTGGGTAAATAACCTCAGAAACCTCTCCCAATGGAGCAACAAAATATTGCCCCATCATCTCAAAAGCAATGCCTGACCAGCGGTTTACCTCATTTTCGGTACTAACGTAGTTTTTGTTACCACGTTTAGATAACCGAAGTAATTCAATAAAACCATTTGCAGCCATAGCTTATCCTGCATTTAGATGTTGATTAATCACATCAATTAATTGTTTTTCGTCAACAGGTTTGGTTAAGTAATCGCTTGCACCTTGGCGTTTACCCCAGACACGGTCAGTGGCCTGATCTTTGGTACTTACAATTACAATTGGAATATGCTTAGTGGTATCACCACGCGAAATTTGACGCGTCGCTTGGAAGCCATTTACGCCCGGCATAACCACATCCATTAAAACTAAATCTGGCAATTCAGCTTGTGCCATGGTGACTCCATCTGCACCATTAGCAGCTTCAATCACTTCAAAGCCATGTTTAGTCAAAATCTCTCTGAAACGGAAGGTTTCTGTAGGCGAGTCATCGACTATAAGAATACGAGCCATTATTTTCCCCAATAAATCTAACGATATAGTTATGCTGTCACGTGGTTACGAATTGCGTTTAATAATTCGTCTTTACTAAATGGTTTAGTTAAATATTCGTCTGAACCGACAACACGCCCTTTGGCTTGGTCAAATAGACCATCTTTACTTGAAAGCATGATGACCGGAATGTTTTGATAGTTTTGTGAATTTTTAATCAAGGCACAAGTTTGGTAACCATCTAAACGTGGCATCATAATATCTACGAACACAATATCAGGATTTGATTCTGCAATTTTGGATAAAGCTTCAAATCCATCTACTGCGGTAACCACTTCGCAACCTTCTCGTTGTAAGAGCGTTTCGGCTGTACGGCGAATGGTTTTTGAATCATCAATCACCATGACTTTTAGATTTTGGAATTTATCGTCCATTCAATGACCCTTCCCATTTTGTTTGTACAAGCAACTGAGTAGAAATTTTTACACATTGATCGTATTTTTAACATATCTTTACTTGTAGTTTCAACGAACATATTTAGCTCGAAGCTACACTTTTACACCATTATCACCAAATCACTCACACTTTCTGGTGACCATCGATATTTTTTTATCGGTTGTGTTTTTTTTATTTCTAATTTTGATCTAATATAACACTATATATTACGTTTAATTTAAGTAATTTAGTCAACTTTCATTTGGGGGACAACGTGAGCACTTATTTTGCACAATTACTCGCTGTCAAATTAAAACAAAATAAAAAGTCGTTCAAAATAGCGATGCTAGCGTTGCTTCTGTTTCCCTCTGCACAATTGATGGCCGAAACTCAAAATAAAGCAGTATGGTATCGTTATTATGATCAAAAAGGTGTAGCCAATATTAGCAGCAATGTGACCCCAAATCATATCCGCTATGGCTATGAGGCTTTGGATCGGAACATGCAAGTGATTCAGCGTGCTCGTCCCTATAATACTGAAACCGATATTAAAAAAGCACCACAACGTGCTGCTCAAGCACGTCAGAGTGAGTCGGACCAGCGTCTAAAAAAAGCCTATACCAACAGTCAAACTGCCACCATTAAGAGAAATAACACTTTAGCGCACATTAAAAAGCAAATTAGCTTTCAACAAGAACAACTCAAGCAACTCCAAACTGACCGTATTAGTTTTAAACGTCAGGAAATGGAGTATTTACGTAAAGTTAAGCCTGTACCACCACAACTGAAAACCAATTTAGACAATAACTTAAAAAATATTGAATTAAAAAAAGACATGATTCAATCTTTACAAACAAGCTATCGAAATACCCAAGCAGAATACGACAGAATTATTCAACGCCTCAGAGCCCTAGAATAGGGCTGGCTTTTTTTGCGTTGTCATTTTGACATTAAAATAAGGACAAATATGCATGCACATTGCACAGCGTATCGCATTCATTTTTAATCAACAACCTTTGCCACTTCTTCGGATCAGTACACTTGGGTTATGTGTATTTCTTTCTGCCTGCCAAAAAAATGAAACAGAAAATGTTGCTCCCACACCAGAAAAAATAGAATTAATTCAACAAGATTTAGTTACCATCCAGCAAGGCAGTGCCATCGAAAAAACTGCCTTTACAGGCACCGTGCGTGCGGTCAATCAAAGTAGTATTCAATCGCAAGTCAGCGCCACTGCCACATCCGTGAATGTGAAAGTGGGTGATGCAGTGCAACGTGGGCAAACCTTGGTTCGTCTGAACAATCAAGACAATGCTGCACGCTTGGCGCAAACACGCGCCAATTTGGCCGCAACCCAAGCCCAAGCCAACCAAGCTCGAAATATGATGCAGCGAAAAAAACGCCTGCTCGATCAAGGTTTTATTTCACAGGTTGAATATGAACAAAGTCAGTTGGACTATCGTGCGCAAATTGAAAATGTGCGGGTACAACAAGCCAATGTAGATATTGCACTCAAAGCCGATCAAGACGGCACGATTACAAGCCCTATACGTGGCGTTATTACTCAGCGTCAAGTAGAACCAGGGCAAACTGTTGCTGTAGGACAGACTTTATTTGAAGTGGTCGATCCTTCACGCTTAGAAATTCAAGCCAAATTACCAAGTGACTTACAGGCAGCCCTGAAAGTGGGACAAAAAATTGAATATCAATTGCAAGGTCACAACAACACACTCAATGCCCAGATTAGTCGTGTTTCTCCTGTTGCAGATTTAGCCAGTCGTCAAATTGAGTTTTTTGCCACTCCATTAGAAGCCCTCCCCTCACTCAGTATTGGTGCTTTTGTAGATGGTCATATTTTGGCAAGCAATCAAATTTCAGGGCAAATTATTCCACTTAACACCATCCACAATATAGAAAACAAGCCTTATGTATGGGTTATTCGTGATCAAAAAATTGCACGTATAGACGTTACTGTTTTAGAACAACGCTATAGCGACAATACCGCTGTGATTCAAGGCTTACAACCCAATGACTTGGTCAGTCGTGTTAGCTTTCAGCCTGATCAAATTCAGCAACCTGTAATCATTCAAAAACAGCCGCAATAGTACGCAAATATTGTATTGAATATGTCCAATAAATAAAAAATCAGGATCGTTGTTATGTGGTTTACCCGAGTTAGTGTCAAGTACCCTGTTTTTACCATCATGATGATGTTCTGTCTGATGGTGCTTGGCTTGGCCTCATGGCAACGTATGGGTGTAGAAGAATTTCCTGATGTCGACTTCCCTTTTGTGGTGGTTTATACCAGCTATCCGGGCGCCTCACCTGAAACAGTCGAGTCTGAAATTACCAAGAAAATGGAAGATCAGATCAATACCATTTCTGGACTAAAACAACTGGTTTCTCAATCCAGTGAAGGACTGTCTACCATCATTGCCGAATTCAATTTGGATGTTCCTTCAGCAGTCGCGGCACAAGATGTACGTGATAAAATTTCTTCAGTCAGTGCAGAGTTTCGTGATGAAATTCAAGACCCTGTGGTAGAGCGATACGATCCAACAGCCAATGCGGTCATGTCGATTGTATTTGAATCATCACAAATGTCTCTGCGGGATTTGAGCTCCTATTTAGATCAACAAATTGTGCCACAACTGCGCACCGTATCAGGCGTGGGCACTGTCAATTTACTGGGTGATGCACAACGACAAATTCGGATTGAGGTTGATCCACAAAAATTAATGAGTTTTGGCATAGGGGTTGACCAGGTCATCAATACCCTTAAAGCTGAAAATATTGAGGTTCCTGGCGGTACACTCAAGCAGGCCAACAGTGAGTTGGTGGTCGAAATCCAATCCAAAGTTATCCATCCATTGGCTTTTGGCGATTTGATTATTGCCAATAAAAATGGCGCACCGATCTTTTTAAAACAAGTGGCGACCATTCAAGACAGCCAAGCTGAATTGGAAACTAGTGCATTTTTAAATGGACAAACTGCCATAGCAGTCGACATTTTACGCAGCTCCGACTCCAATGTCATTGAGGTGGTGGATAACACCTACAAAACTCTGGATCGCATTCAAGAGCAACTCCCTGCGGACATTACCGCGAAAGTCGTGGTGGATTCCTCTAAAGGCATTCGTGGCAGTATTCGCGATGTGGCACGTACGATTATTGAAGGTGCCATACTTGCAGTCCTAATTGTACTGCTGTTTCTAGGTTCATTTCGTTCTACAGCCATTACAGGGCTAACATTACCCATTGCCCTACTGGGTACACTAACCTTTATTTGGGCATTTGGTTTTACCATCAACATGATGACCTTGCTGGCGCTCTCGCTCAGTATTGGCTTATTAATTGATGATGCGATTGTGGTGCGTGAAAATATTGTACGTCACGCCGATATGGGTAAAGATCATGTTATTGCAGCTTTAGATGGCACCAAAGAAATTGGCTTAGCTGTTCTCGCTACAACCTTGACCATTGTTGCGGTATTTTTGCCCGTTGCATTTATGGGCGGCATTATTGGGCGTTTCTTTTATCAGTTTGGTGTGACGGTAAGTACCGCTGTACTGATTTCTATGTTTGTCAGTTTTACCCTAGACCCAATGCTATCTGCACATTGGGCAGAAAAAACCAATCCAAATAAAAAACCAGGTCGTATAAAACGCTTCCTCAATTGGATTTCCCACAAGCTGGATAACTTAAGCACGCATTACGAGAAATTATTAAAACTGGCACTACGTTTTCGGGTCATCACCCTCTTGATTGCTGTAAGCTCTTTGTTCGGCGCGCTGGGATTATCCAAACTGATTGGAACTGAGTTTGTTCCCGTGCCAGATAAAGGGGAAATTCGGATTAAATTTGAAACCCCTGTAGATGCCTCTTTGGAATATTCACAGGCCAAACTACAACAAGTGGATTACATTATCCGTCAACACCCCGAAGTTCGTACAACTTATGGCGTTATTAATAGCGTAACGGATCGGGGTAAAAACCATGCTAGTTTACGTGTTACCGTTAGCCCGCGTAATGAACGCCAACAAAGCCTGACTGATCTCAACAATGAATTCCGTCAGCGTTTGCAAAGTGTTGCAGGCATTAGTATTACCTCGGTGGCTTCTGCGGACGAAACAGTATCTGGTGGTCAAAAGCCCGTGATGATTTCCATTAAAGGCCCAGATTTAGCCGAACTACAAAAAATTTCTGACCGCTTTATGTCCGAAATTGCACAGGTAGAGGGGATTGTCGATTTAGAAAGTTCACTGAAAGCGCCTAAACCTACGCTTGGTGTGCATATAAATCGTGTCTTAGCCAGTGATTTAGGATTATCAGTCAATCAAATTGCCAATATTATCCGACCACTCATCGCTGGGGATAATGTTACGACATGGCAAGATGAACGTGGTGAAACCTATGATGTGAACGTGCGCCTAACCGAAAACCAACGCAGTCTGCCAAGTGATGTACAAAGCATGTATTTGACTTCACAAAAAACTGATTCCAATGGACAAAGCATTCTAGTGCCTTTGGCGAGTGTTGCGAGCTTTGAAGAAAGCCTCGGTGCAGCACAAATTAACCGAAGAGATTTAGCTCGTGAAGTTTTGGTAGAAGCGAACACCGCAGGTCGACCTGCAGGTGACATTGGTGCCGACATACAAAAAATTCAGGATAATTTTAAACTCCCTGCAGGCTATAGTTTTGACACCCAAGGTTCTAATGCCGATATGGCCGAATCTGCGGGTTATGCACTGACAGCAATCACACTCTCCATCGTATTTATTTATATTGTTTTAGGCTCGCAATTTAACAGCTTTATTCACCCCGCAGCAATTATGGCTTCTTTACCGTTGTCGCTGATTGGCGTGTTCTTGGCGCTGTTTATTTTTAATTCCACCATGAACCTATTTTCTATTATTGGCATTATTATGCTGATGGGACTGGTGACCAAAAATGCGATTCTTCTCATTGATTTTATTAAAAAAGCTATGGATCAAGGTGAGTCACGTTATGACGCCATTATTGCCGCAGGTAAAACCCGACTACGCCCTATTTTAATGACCACCAGTGCCATGGTGATGGGGATGGTACCCCTCGCCCTTGGACTGGGAGAAGGCGGTGAGCAAAGTGCACCTATGGCACATGCTGTTATTGGTGGTGTGATTACGTCTACACTGCTGACCTTAGTTGTTGTACCCGTGATTTTTACTTACTTAGATGACTTTAAAAACTTTATGCTGCACCAAACCCGCAAATTGCTTTCATAGCATCAAACGACATTGACGTATAATGGAGGGGCTAAATTTTAACGCAAGCTTAGCCCCATTTTTATTGTATAATCCGGCTCTGAAAAAATTCCATTTTAACGCTTCTTTATTTAGGACAGTTTCCATGCGCGCGAGTCGCTTTTTATTTGCTACGTTAAGAGAAACCCCAAACGATGCCGAGGTGATTTCTCACCAGCTGATGTTACGTGCGGGTATGATTCGTAAATTGGCTTCAGGTTTATATACTTGGCTGCCAATGGGTGTGCGTGTGCTAAATAAAGTTGAAGCAATTGTTCGTGAAGAAATGAACCGCTCAGGCGCTTTAGAAACATTTATGCCTGTTACACAACCTGCTTCTCTTTGGGAAGAGTCAGGTCGCTATGTGCAATATGGCCCAGAATTACTGCGCTTCAATGACCGCCATAACAACCCTTTTGTACTTGGCCCAACCCATGAAGAAGTAATTACCGATTTAGCGCGTAATGAATTAAAAAGTTATAAGCAATTACCAATTAACTTTTATCAAATCCAAACCAAATTCCGTGATGAAATTCGCCCTCGTTTTGGGGTGATGCGTTCACGTGAATTTATGATGAAAGATGCATACTCTTTCCATAACGATCAAGCATCTTTACAAGAAACTTACGATGTCATGTACGACACTTACTGTCGTATTTTTACACGTTTAGGTTTAGATTTCCGCCCAGTACAAGCCGATACAGGCTCTATTGGTGGTTCAGGCTCGCATGAATTTCATGTTTTGGCATCGAGTGGTGAAGATGATATCGCTTTCTCTACCGAATCTGATTACGCAGCAAACATTGAAATGGCAGAAGCTATTTTAGTGGGTGAACGTGCGGCAGCAACACAAGAACTAAAAGTTGTAGATACACCAAATCAAAAAACCATTGCCGATGTCACTGCATTTTTAGGTGCAAACAGCAATCAGTCTATAAAAGCACTTTTGGTGCAAGGTGTTGCCAATGAATCAGGACAAGTTCCTGTAATTGCTTTATTCTTACGTGGCGACCATGAGCTGAATGAAATTAAAGCAGAAAAACACCCACTGATTGCAGCTCCACTTACTTTTGCAACAGAAGCACAAATTGCAGATTTAGGCTTAACTGCAGGTTTTGTTGGCCCACAAGGTTTACTTGAAAAAGGCATCACGGTGATTGTAGACCGTGCTGCATCAGTACTTTCAGATTTTATTGCGGGTGCAAACCAAATTGACCAACATGCAACAGGTGTAAACTGGGAGCGTGATGCGCAATATACCGAAGTTTATGATTTGCGTAACGTCGTTGAAGGCGATCCATCTCCAGATGGTAAAGGTACCTTACAAATTAAACGTGGTATTGAAGTCGGTCATATTTTCCAGCTTGGCACTAAGTATTCAGAAGCTTTGGGCTGTAAAGTTCTTGGTGAAGATGGTAAGCCGTTTACCGTAACTATGGGATGTTATGGTATTGGTGTTACCCGTGTAGTTGCCTCTGCTATTGAACAAAACTTTGATGATAAAGGCATCATTTGGCCTGCAGCAATTGCGCCATTTGAAATTGCGATTGTGCCAATGAACGCACACAAATCACCACGTACATTAGAAGCAGCAGAAGCACTGTATGCAGAATTGCAAGCAGCAGGTTATGATGTGTTGTTAGATGATCGTAATGAGCGCCCAGGGGTCAAATTCTCTGATTTAGAACTTACTGGAATCCCACACCGTATTGTGATAGGTGAAAAAGGTTTAGATGCAGGTACTTTCGAATATAAAGGTCGTCGTGACTCTGAATCTGTAAATATCTCAAAAGAAGAGTTGTTGGCTAAAATTGCAAAATAATTTGCTTTCATAAAAAATCCCGCTCATGCAGCGGGATTTTTTTATTCATTATTAGCAGAATTTCATGCCACCATAACAGTTAGATCTAAAATTTTGCCCTTCTAGCTTTAAATTTTGCAATGGAAAGTTGATCAACGCAGGGTTTTTAATTTCTTTCACATCCAAAGAGGAACCACCAATACAACCAATGACTAAATCTCCACAATCACGCACATTGGTACTGAGATCATGATTAATACCCGCAATCGTTTGTTTCAGGACATCATCTGTAATTTGAACCGCACTTGAAGGAGAAACACTACCTAAGTCTACCTCATCCTCCATCGCCATCCACCAACCTTGATTCGCAGCCACTTTAGCACCAGGCCATAAGATCTTTTGAGATTGTAATGATAAAGAAGCTGGGTTATTCAAATATAATGCATGAATTAAACCTAAATTTTGATTTACTGTAATGTCTGTCCGTAAACCCGTTAAATAGCCTGTGATTTGTTTATCTAAATTAATATTTAAACCTGCAAGTGAAATTTGTGCCTCGAGTGGTCCATTAAAATCCAAACGATCAACAGTACCTTGACCTTTTAACTCCACATCGGTCATACGTGTACCAGAAACAATAGTTGATGGAATAACAAATGGGGCTTTTGTTGATTTTAAAGTGAAATCATAATTATCCGATTTATAATGTAGCTCGCGGTTAACTGGAATACCGAATAAGCTTCCTTTAACTGCTCCTTCAATATATTGTCCTGTGGCAGCATAGTTCATCTGACGTACAGCTGTTTGAGCAACCCCTGAAGACTCTTTGGTTTTCATGTATCCACTAAATGAATTAATTCCGTTCGGAGTATCTGAGTTCTCCGTCCCCATTGTTAATAAACCCACAATTTTTTCAGCACTTACCCGAAAACCAAGTACTTCACGTTCAGCAGCTGACTGTGGTTTTTTTATCGCAAACTGAACAAAAGGATTGCGAATCAAGGCAGAACTTGATGCTCTATCTTCAGAGGAATAATCAGATTTCGCAGGTAATCCACTTAATGCAATATGATCAATATCAATATCGCAGCCCCCAGCTCCATTTATTCCCCCGCATCCCAACTGTAATTTTTTAATATTGGCATTAATTTCCATATCTGCTTCAAGACCAAGCTTATAAAATCCTATGTTACTTTGGTCTATCGATTGGCGCAGTTCGTCAACCTGTTCATAGCCTTGAGAAAACTCCATACTCAATAAAGCCTGCCCATTTACTCTAGAAAGCTGACGATCGTCCAAAGCCTGCATCGCCTGAGCAGAACTAAATGAAAAGACTGAACTTAAAATTGATGCTACTAAAATTGTTTTTTTCATTTTATTTCTACCTATTAGCGTGGAGTAATGCCCAAGGTGCTGCGCATGCTGCCGCCCGTGAAAGCAACCGAAGCAATTTTTTGCATGTTGCCATTCGTTGACATTGCAAAATC
This sequence comes from Acinetobacter sp. A1, assembly GCF_012371315.1. Lineage (NCBI taxonomy): Bacteria > Pseudomonadati > Pseudomonadota > Gammaproteobacteria > Moraxellales > Moraxellaceae > Acinetobacter > Acinetobacter sp. A1. The sequence continues at coordinate 36,378 of NZ_JAAZQY010000006.1, read as the reverse complement.
CGTCTTAAATGGTTGTGCGATATCATTTTTGTAGTTGAATTTCACTTGGTTATCTAAAGTCACAGTATCTGCACTGACTAAAACCTTCCCTTTTAAGCCAATGTGACCTTCCATGCGGTTCAAATTGATTGATGAGGTCTGTATTGTTTCATTATTAACCTGATCTTCATTAATTAAACTTAAATAACTCCCTAAATTATTCGGATCAGCTTTTTCAGCATCTGTTAAGCTTTTAAATTGAAAATTTGCATCAAAAGATAAAAAGTTAGAATGTGGATCGTTTGCTGTCGGGTTTATACCAGGAATTACCAACAACTCACCATTACCATCTAGTTTAAGTGCAATAGTTGTCAGCACATCATCTTTTTTTGCAAAATTATCGTGGGGCACAAAGCTGCCACACTTAGTTGAACCTGTTACACAGTTATACTTAGAACCTGGTAACTGCCCTATTGCCAGTTCAGCTTTGGCTGCTAAAAGTAAGTGATCCGCACGTATATAAATACCTTCGTCTTCATAACCGATCACACCTTCAGATTGAATCAGCGCATCAATATTTCTTAAACCTGCATAATAGTTAACTGATTCTCCAGCATGTAGGCTGTCTTGACCATCGATCAGGATAATTGAAGTTGTACTCGGCAAGCCTGTTTTTGAGTCAATGCCATAACCTTCTGTAGATACAAGCGCGTTATAGCCAATCCCTGTTTTTGTCGCACCATCATAAGGAGATTGATAAGTTTTACCTGACAACGCAACATTGGCATTTAAATTATAGATTGGAATCCCAATTCCCCAAGAGCCGCCATCACCTGTAAGTTCATCTATAGAGTTATCAGAAATAAATCTTGCTTTAGCCGCGATAGATTGGAAATCCATTCCACGTACAGCTATCAAAGCAAATTGCTCACCCTCAAGTTGACTGGAAAGTACCTGATTTAGAATTGGACTTGCGACACCTAGTGTATTTTTAATATTTTCATTCACTAAAAAATTGAGGTTTTTTGCTTGTACGGTATTGATATAAAGATCGCCAAAATCTATATATGCATTTTGATGATGCAATTCACCTTGAGCATTACGTGTCGTTAATGGTCTCAAATTTGAAAATTCAACCGCGTAGCTTCCGTTACCTGTATGTCCAATTTCTAAAGTTGTAGGCAACTGGCCTGCCTGTAAACCTACAGTATTCTGATTGGTAAAGTCTGCTGATAAGCCCAAATGTAGACCGCCCTGACCAAGCACATCCTCATAGCCTGTCACATGCACATTTTGAGTTTCTACAATGCCATTATTTTTATTTGAAACATTGAAGTTGGCTGCACCGCTTTGTTGACCATTAAAAAATAGTTTTGCATTCGTCACCGCTCCAGAAGCACCAAAACGAATGAGATTTTTATCGTTATAACGCAGGTCAATATTGACCCCAGGGTTGGTTGCATTCTGCCGGCTATTTGCTACATCTGTTAAATCTGCGACGCGCCCTAAATTTACAAAGTGATCGGTTGAGCCATTTTTAGTGGTAAATACTAATCCTTCATCAGCATCGATGTACATATAACCATCGGTTGCAAAATTAAAATTAAAATCATGCATAGATAGTTGATGATTACCTAAACCATGACTAATTTTGGCATTTTGTAACTGAAAATTTAAATGTGCTGTTTCATTTTGATTAAATAAACCTGCTTTGGTTTCTAACAAGACTTTTAAAGGTGATTTGATTTCTAAGCCTAATCGGCCCAAGCTTTGTGTTTCTTTAGTACAACTATTCGCAACACAGCTTCTTTTGACCAAGTTTAAGTCAGCTGACGATTGAAAAGCATCAATACTCGCATCAATACGCACGCCAGCACCAACATCTGTTTTACCAACATCTAAAGCGAGCTTACTGATAATAGACTGATTATTTTGCCCTTTAATTTCAACATTATGTAAACCTAAACCAAGCTGAGCACCATCCACCAAATCTGGATCATACCAATTGGCTTGCTGAATAGTAGCTTTAGACATTTCATGGGTAATCACCATCCCATCTTGCCCACTCACATTAGCCAAATGCTGGTCTGTGATAAGCTCTAAAGCATAAACTTGCTGAGCACAAAGTACGCTCAATGTTAATAAATTCAATTGCATTATTTTTTTCATTTTTATTTCCCTATCCTGTACTTCGTCCTATATTCAACAACGGCTTGCTGCTGAACCTGTACAGTTGTAGCTAAATATTTTTACATTGCCCGACATGTGCATGTTGCCGTGAATATTTAAGCCCATAAATCCTTTTTCAGCGCCTTGATCAAACAAAGGAACATCTTGCTGGACTAAACTATAAACTTCCGAATTTGCATAGCCTTCATTTGCCCCATCGCCTGTGCCTGTTTCAATGGCCATAGTTGCAAAACCCAAATTTCTGATTTTAAGTGGTTTATCATCATAAAACTTAAGCTGCATTGCTGTTTGTGGGTCATTTTTATGATTAATAATGGTAGTTCCATCTAAGGAAAACTTATCTATTTGTACTGTCCCTTGGATTTGCTTAAATACCAGCCACTTTTGATTTCCATTTTCATCTGTATGATTATTGGGAGCAAAAGCCAATCGACACATTACATTATTTTCGGCACATTTTGCGCCATAGCGATAGTACACTTCATCAGGCATACCACTAAGTGCGTTAATTTTTGAAATGCTATTCAGCTCCAAATTTTCTGCATATTCATGGTTAAGTGAAAGCGTCCAGCTTAAATCTGCACCACCTTGACCTGTTGCTTGGGTTAACTCATGTTGATCTAGTGCAATTAAATTAGCATGTGTAAAAGAAGTGCACAGTAATGTCGCTAAAGATAACTTTTTCAGCATTGTGATTTACTCCTTATAGACCCGTTGTTTTAAATTTGAGATGCTGAATTAACACACCATCTATAGCGACTGAGCCCAAGTTTTTTGTTGTGCCGTCAATACCTTTAAACACTACACCCGTTGCTTTATCGTGATCTTTAGCGCGCAACATATTGTTAGGTAAGCGATCAACTGTACCAATAGCAATGCTACTGTGTGTTGCATTGCGCCCCTGATACATTGCGATGCTATCTGTTGCACTGGCTTTGAGCGACGTACCACAACTGACCACATTACAAGTCGCACCTGTAAATGCGGTGGCACCTAAATACCCACCTTTGCCATCTTCATAATTTTGATAAATTTTGTTGTATATTTCTGGTACGTTTGGAATACGTGTTACTTCCAACACAATGTTATTACCCTCTGAACCAACTACAAAAGGTTGATACATATTACCCAAAACTAAATTGATATTTGGGCTATACAAATACAGACCTTCGGTATCATGAAAAACAGGCGCGAGTGAGCGGTCAATAGCTGGAGTAACGGCTGTCCCATCTAAGGCTGTCCCATCTAAAGGATCTGATTTTGCTGCGGTACTAATACGTATGCCCTTACTGTCTAAATTGGCATCATCAATACTTAAATTTGCAGGGTTGTCGTTGGTATTCAAACGTACAAGGCTTGCCATACCCAAGGTTTGATGATGATTTGGATTATCTGAATCTAAGGTTTGGAACAATCTTGTTTGCGATCCATTTAAACTTAAACCATTAGCAACAAATTGGGTTCGCAAACGATGCTCTTTATCTAAGCCAGATTTTGGTGCACCTGTAGATGGATCAACTTCAGCACTTGAATTTAATTGACGTGAGAAAATATCAGTCCAAAACCCCAGTTTAATATTATTATCGCTTTCTGTTGCTGCAATAGTCGCAAGTGGTGCCTCAAGCGCCAAATAACCCACTTCTTTTTCAACATTTTTAAATTGTTTTACTTTTTCTGTACCCGCGCGGAATAACCATGGGTTATCTGCCGAACCCCAGTTAAAGCCTTGATTGCTATAACGGCTACTTAATGAGTTATCACTTTTAGACAGCGCCAAACCATAAATAAAGACATCGGCTTTGGTTCTGAGCGAACCCACTGAAGCTTGTGAAGCAAGTGCTTTTGCAGCTTGTTCAGCATTTTCCACTACTACAGCCAAAGCTGCCTCACTCGCTAACTGAGCTTCAGTTTTAGCATATTCTGTAGCAAGCTGATTTAATGTTTGATTTGTTTTGTTTTGGAGTTGCGTAGCTACCACTGGGTCTATTACATTTGATCTATTAATTTTACCAGCCACATATTTTTGATAAAATGTCGTATTCGTCGGAATAGCATCCCCATAATTAACCCCATACAGAAACTCAATCATTTCATAAGTATTCTGTAATGCATACTTTGTAGATGCATCTTTATTCAACCAGGTTGGATTTCCAGCACCAGGAATGGTCGTTCCATCCTTCGTTGCACTGATCCTCCCTTCCTTATAATATTCATTATAACGTTGCTCATAATAGGCTTGCATGGTAGGCGAATCAAAATAGGTTTGTACTTGACGCCCTCGATACTCTGCCTTGTATGCTGTTTCAGTCTCATTTGTAATTCTTGTTAAGTTAGCTGCAGAGTAAGCAGCATATTTACTATCAAAAGTTGACTCATAAACACCATTATATGATGCAACTTTACCACTTAGTAAGGCATCATTATAGGCAGTATTATAGACTTTATCGTAAGTACGTTGCCCCAACTGTGCATAATTCTCCCCCGTCGGAATAATACGAATAAAGCCCGTATCATATTGGCTAGGGTTGTCTAAGCCACGAGTATAGCTTGACCCTGTAGAAAGATCGTTCGGTTGCTGGAACACCATCTTGAAGTCATCAAGAACTAACGCAACACCTTCGCCTGTCGTATTAGAGAGGGAGTCATCTGAGAGTGCTTGCAAGGCATAACTCGGATTTGCCAAGAACATACCTACGGCAATAGCTAAGCAATGCTTTGGAAAAGGGAAAGTAATTGCGTGTTCAGTCATCTCGACCTTCCTTTTATCTGATGCTCCGCATCTTTCTTTTATTTATCTATGACTTGGCTATTTATTAGGGTGTTTTCATCCTTAAAAACGTGATTATGCCAAACCAATCTCAAATTTAATTATGCTGAATATTAATACAAATGCAAAAAAAACTGGCTAAACAGCACAGCTTTCCGATGAATGAAAAAAGCGAACCTTTCGGCTCGCTTTCTTTTAATCTGAATTAGTCTATCAGTTATGCTTTAGGTAAAGTCACACCTGTTTGCCCCTGATACTTACCACCACGGTCTTTGTACGAGGTTTCACAAACTTCATCTGATTCAAAAAATAGCATTTGCGCCACGCCTTCGCCAGCGTAAATACGTGCAGGCAAATTAGTCGTATTAGAGAATTCTAAGGTGACATGCCCTTCCCACTCAGGTTCTAACGGAGTGACATTGACAATAATACCGCAACGCGCATAGGTCGACTTACCCAAACACACCGTCAAGACATTACGCGGAATACGGAAATATTCAACAGTACGCGCTAAAGCAAAAGAGTTTGGCGGAATGATGCACACGTCTGATTCAATATCGATAAAACTTTTTTCATCAAAGTTTTTTGGATCAACAATTGCTGAGTGAACATTGGTAAAGACTTTAAATTCACGCGCACAGCGCACGTCATAACCGTAGCTAGACACCCCATAAGAGATGAGTTTTTCGCCATTTTCGTCAAAACGAACTTGGTTTTCAGCATACGGTTCAATCATGCCGTGTTTTTCGCTCATTTCGCGAATCCAACGATCAGACTTAATTGCCATTTATTTTCTATCCAAAATATGAATGTTTAAACTGTGCTGTACTTTAACTGAAAACCAGATTAATGAAAACTAGCTACTTTTAAAGCGCCAAGATAATTTAAATTTCCGCCATTTCCCATTTACAGGCACACTAATCCTAAGTAGCTTCTAGCTATTGAAATACTTATAAGGCAACAATAACTGTTATTTTTCAATTCGCACTTAAAAAATACGATTATGATCTTTTTCAGCTTTAGGCAGTTTTTTTGCTATCTGTTGGGCAATCGCAATATAACTGTCTGCAGCATCATCGCCAGCAATTACAGACGGTGTGCCTGCATCGACATTTTCACGAATACTCACATTTAAAGGCAAACGTCCTAGCAACGGAATGTCGTATTGTTCTGCCAGTTTATCGCCACCGCCCTGACCAAAAATTTGCTCTTCATAGCCACAGTTTGAGCAGATATGCGTCGACATATTCTCAATCACGCCCATAACAGGAATTTGCACCCGATTAAACAGTTCAATTCCTTTCACGGCATCCATTAATGCAACATTTTGCGGTGTCGTCACAATGACTGCACCCGTTACTGGAATACGCTGCGCCAGAGTCAATTGAATATCACCCGTGCCTGGCGGCATATCAATCATCAGCACATCCAAATCAGGCCATAAGGTCTGATTAAAAAGCTGCATTAATGCGCCAGTCGCTTTGGGCCCACGCCATGCCACAGGTGTATTATGATCACCCGTTAAATGTCCGATGGATAAAACTGGCATACCAAAAGCATCTAATGGAACAAACTGCTCGGCCTCAATCATAGGGGTTTTGCCCGCATTACCCAGCATGGTAGGAATGCTTGGGCCATAAATATCAGCATCCAATACCCCAACTTTTAAGCCTAACTCTTGCAATGCTAAGGCCAAATTCACTGTCGTGGTAGATTTCCCCACCCCACCTTTGCCTGATGACACCAAAATCACGTTTTGAATACGTGGATGTTTTGGCACATCACGCTGCTGTGGCGCAGCTTTTTGAATAGGTGGATTATTCGGATCTGCTTCTTGCACTGAGCTTTGACCCGCAGCATCGACCACTGGTGGTAAATTAGAAGATGCAGTCTGAGCTTGAGTAGATGATGAACAGCTTTCTCCCTCAGCATGTTGATGACCACAGCTTTCTTGCTTTGCTTGACCCGTTTTTTGCTGAATCACATGCATATTCAATTCTTTAATGCCACATTTTTCCAAAGCATCGGCCAATTCATCATGTATTTGTTGTAAATGTGATTTTTCTTCAGGATACGTATTGATGGTGATTTGTAAAATTTCACCCTGCACATTCACTTGGGAAATCCGATCTTTTAACAACTGCTGAGAATGTGGCAGCACGTAACTTTGCAAAATCTGCTGAATCGCTTCTTCATTCACCGACTGAGATGGTGAAAAAACCGATTTAAGTGAAGAAAGCCAAGACATAGATTTACTCCAAAGTTTGGAAATACCGCGATTCTGATAGTGTAACGATAATTCGGTACAAGGTTAAGCCATGCTGTAGCTGAAAATATTTAATTCCGATTGGATAACTTGGTTTTTTGTCTTATTTTTACTCAAACTCAGACTAAGTTCTTGTTTATGCATTGTGTTTGGTGTTGTAAATGGATTTGAAAAGAATTCATGGAATCCCTTGTGCATCTATAGGCTATCTAAGGTAAAATTGCCCGAATTGCATCATCCATATTTGAGAGAGTGATATCCGTGCGTCAAATTTTAGTCACCAACGCCCTACCATACGCCAATGGTCCGATCCATATGGGTCACTTACTCGGTTATATCCAGGCAGATATCTGGGTTCGCGCCATGCGTGCAATGGGACATGACGTGACTTATGTCTGTGCGGATGATGCGCATGGTACAGCAATCATGCTGCGTGCTGAAGCCAACGGGATTAGCCCTGAACAGCAAATTGCCAATGTGCAGCAAGAACATATTCGTGATTTTGATGGGTTTGGTGTGCATTTTGATCATTATGATTCAACGCATAGCGATACCAACCGCGCACGTGCCAGTGAAATTTATGTCAAAAACCGTGATGCAGGCAATATTGCCGTTCGTCCTGTCACGCAATTATTTGACCCTGAAAAAGGCATGTTCTTATCTGACCGTTTCATTAAAGGCACATGCCCAAAATGTAAAGCGGAAGATCAATATGGTGATTCTTGCGAAGTCTGCGGTACAACCTATAACGCAACTGAGCTGATTGATCCTAAATCGACCTTGAGCGGTGCGACGCCTGTAGAAAAATCGTCAGATCACTATTTCTTTAAATTGCCAAATTTTGGTGAGTACCTGCAAAAATGGACCCGTGATGAAGGTCGCTTGCCTGTTTCAATTGCCAACAAATTAGATGAATGGTTTGAAAATGGTTTAAACGACTGGGATATTTCACGTGATGCGCCCTATTTTGGTTTTGAAATTCCAGATGCACCAAACAAATATTTCTATGTGTGGGTAGATGCGCCAATTGGCTATATGTCGAGTTTTGAAAACTACGTTAAAAGCAAACGCCCTGACTTAAATTTTGAAGATTACTGGAAAAAAGATTCAGACAAAGAGGTGTATCACTTCATTGGTAAAGATATTGTCTATTTCCACGCCTTATTCTGGCCTGCAATGTTAGATGGTGCGGGTTATCGCACCCCAACAGGTTTATTCGTAAACGGTTTCTTGACTGTGAATGGTCAAAAAATGTCGAAATCTCGCGGTACATTTATTAAAGCAGAAACCTATTTACAGCATTTAAACCCTGAATATTTACGCTATTACTTCGCATCTAAACTATCTGACAAAGTTGAAGATTCTGACTTAAATTTGGATGATTTTGTTCAGAAAGTAAACTCTGATCTTGTAGGTAAAGTGGTGAATATTGCTAGCCGTTGTGCCAAATTCATCAACACTAAGTTTGACAATAAATTGTCTAATGCCTGTGCAGAGCCTGAATTGGTACAAAGTTTTATTGATGCGGGTGACTCAATTGCTCAAGCATACGAAGCGCGTGAATTTTCAACTGCTATTCGTGAAATTATGGCATTGGCCGATAAAGCCAACCAATATATTGATGAGAAAAAGCCTTGGGCTTTAGCCAAAATTGAAGGTGAAGAACAACAAGTACATGATGTATGTTCTGTAGGGATTAACCTGTTCCGTCAATTGGCCATTTACTTAAGTCCTGTGTTGCCAACGCTTGCAGCACAAGTACAAGATTTCTTAAAACTGGATAGCTTCGATTTTGCATCACGCCAACAGATTTTAGTGGCACATGAAATTGCACTATTCCAACCACTCATGCAACGTGTAGACCCGAAAGCTGTGGCTGCTATGGTAGATGCATCTAAGGATTCTTTAGCTGCTCCTGCTGAAGCACCAAAAGCTGAAAAGAAAAAGGAAAAAGCCAAAGAGAAAAAAGCAGAGCCTAAAGTAGGTGAAGCAGAAATCATTGGAATTGAAGACTTTATGAAAGTCGATTTACGTGTTGCAGAAGTTTTAGAGGCAGCAACTGTTGAAGGTTCTGATAAGCTTCTTCAACTGACTTTAAATGTTGGTGAAGCTGAACCTCGTAACGTGTTTAGCGGTATCCGTGAGTTTTATGCACCTGAAGATTTAAAAGGCAAATTGGTGGTAATGGTCGCTAACCTTGCTCCACGTAAGATGCGTTTTGGTATTTCAAACGGTATGGTACTTGCTGCAGGAAATGGTGAAGGTGTCTTTGTTATTTCAGCAGAATCAGGTGCTAAACCGGGGGATAAAGTCAGTTAAGCTGTAAATTAAAAAATGCGCCTACCAGGCGCATTTTTATTAAAAATAAAATTATTTTATTGATTTTTAAATAGCTTTAATTAAAATATCGCTGCTTTTATTTATTAAAATTATTTTAGGGGTATTTATGAAAAAAGCATTAGCAATCGCATTATCTTTATCTACAATTGTTTTTACTGGTTGTTCAGTACGCATGGCTGATATGACTGTTGCATCTACAAAAAACTACAACTTAAACTCAAATCAATTTGTTAAAGGTGAACGAGTTACAGGTGAGGATAAAGTACCTGTTGTGTTATTTCCTTTAGGTATTCCGAACTTTAAAACAGCTGTAGATCGTGCAATTGAAAAAGATCGTTGTGCTGTTGCTTTATCAGATGTTGTTATTACTCAATTAAACCAAGCTTTCATTGTTGGGCAAATTGGTTATCGTGTTGAGGGCACTCAAGTTATTGACCGCTCTCAACCAGAATGTAAAAAATAAGTTAAACCGAATAAAGATCTCCTCTCTCAAGGGGAGATCTATGTACAAAAATCACTTCATCCCAAAAATTAACTTTAAGCCCAAAACTGTCATCACCGCCCCTGCAATACGGTCAAATACGGCCTTAAATTTAATATATGCCTGACGTGGCTTTTCTGCAGATAATGCCACTGCCACCAATGAGCACCACCCCGCATCAATAAAGAAACACAAAATTGGCAGCACCACATAAAAATAGGTTGGTATTTCCTTGGGCAATAAAGCCGTAAAAATACTGGCCAAGACAATTGCAATTTTAGGGTTAGATAACTGCGTAATTAAACCAGTGGTAAACGCACGGCGCAGCGACATTTGTTGCCCATGTGCAAGATTAGTTTGAATAGGTGCTTTGGCATGCTTCACAATTTTATAAGCCAAAAACAATAGATATAAGCCACCACAGATTTTCAATGCAAAATAAGCGGAAGGTACGGCCAATAAAATTGCCTGCAAACCTAAAACGGCCAATAAACCAAAAATTGCAGCACCTGTGCCTGTACCTAAAGCAGTGAACAAGCCATGTTTACGTGAAATAGCAATTGAGTTTTTTGCTACATAAATAAAGGTTGGCCCCGGACTCATCGCACCAAGCATTAATGCCGCTGCAATTGACCCTAAAATAAGTAAAGACTCCAAAACCAACACCCAACCAAACTCAATCAATTTGGCTATTTTACGGTTTTTCTCTTTTTATTTGTACTATTTGGTATATTTTTTAAATCAACAATATGAATAAAATGCTGAAAATTCAAGCACACTATCATCAAGTCCGCCATCAGCAATCCGATCAATCCATAAAGACAAATAGCCTAGTTCTATTGTTGATGTCTTTTTATCAAATCTGCTGATTATAATAGCAAGTCATTTTTTTCCAGCCTTGTTTATGTTTGATGCCATCGCCCAAGAAATTCCATTACAACGCATTTATGTTCATGGTCGTGAACTTTGGATTAAACGGCTAGATTTGGTGCATCCTCACATTTCGGGTAATAAATTCTATAAATTAAAATACAATTTTTTGGCAGCACAAGCCGAAGGTTATCAGCAAGTGCTGACTTTTGGCGGTGCGTATTCTAATCATATTGCAGCAACTGCCTATACAGCACAGCTTTTTGGCTGGAAAAGTATTGGGATCATTCGTGGACAAGAATTGGCGAACCGTGCTTTAAATCCAACTTTAAATTTAGCGCAGCAAATGGGGATGCAATTTGAGTTTGTTTCACGCGAGCGCTATCGTCAAAAAAACCAAGCTGAATTTTTGCAGCAGTTACAACAGTCTTATCCGAATACTTATATTATTCCTGAGGGTGGCAGCAATAGACTTGCAACTCAAGGCTGTCAGGAAATTCTAACCGCAGATGATCTACACCAGTTTGATCTAATTTGCTGTGCTGTCGGTACAGGGGGAACCATTGCAGGTTTAATTGAAGCGAGCCTTCCCCATCAAAAAATTCTGGGTTTTTCCGCACTCAAAGGTGATTTTTTAACACAAGTAGTACAACAACTCACCAGCAAAAAAAATTGGCAAATTACCGATGAATTTTGCTGTGGTGGCTATGCCAAAACCACGCCTGAATTACTGGCCTTTATTCGAGCGTTTGAAAAAGAACAGGCAATTCCACTCGAGCAAATTTATACAGGAAAAATGCTTTTTGGATTAAGTAGCATGATACAACGTGGCGAATTCAATGCAGGTGAACGTATTTTGCTAATTCATACGGGTGGTTTACAAGGTAGGCACATTGACCTACCTGATTTAAACCAAACAGCTGAATAACCTGTTTATCTGTGATGATTTAAGCCTGAATAGGTTTATTATCATTCAAGGCAATCAGGCCTTTAATTAAACGATAAACATGCCAAATAAATACTACTAAAATAATGACATAACCGATCAAAATTGCAGTTAATAGAAAACCGACAATATAACCAATAAGGCTGTACCAAAAGGTTTTAATTTGCCAATCCACATGGCTTTCTAACCACGTACCACGCATTTCATTACGTTTGACATAGTTCATAATAATCGCAATTAAACCTGTAATACCTACGACAAAACCAACCAAATATAAAATATAGGTAATCAGGTTATATTGTTTCAGTTGATTTAATTCAATTGTTTGTGTCATCTGCTTTTCCTTTTTATAAAACTTGACAGAAAGGTGTATTTATCTTGAAGAAAATGAAAAATAAATCAGTCGAGTTGATGTTTAGGATTAATATAAACAGATCATAAAAAAGTTTGATGAAAGTTGTGTTGATAAACTGTATTCATGCAGAAATTTTAGACAAGAAAAATAAATATGACATCCATCCAACCGACATATAAGTAGCTGGATGGATAAAAGCAGATGATTAAGGTTGCTGCATTTCTTTGAGTGGGTTTGCTGCAAAATAGCGCTCTAAATTGTTTACGTCAGAATCTGGACGTGGTCTGCGCATATTCTCAGCTACACCATTATAAAGTTGCTCACGTGGCGTTAAGTGGAACTTATTTAGGTCTGGATCCATATACGGCAAGCGTTGTTTACGTTGTAAATACTGGTGCAATTGCTGATTTACAGGCTGCAAACCATAACCACTTTGTGCCCATGCACTGTTATGTCCGCCCCAGTGGTGACCAAACTCATGCCCAACGATACCGATACTGGTATTAAAATAATGTGCATAGAATAGCCATGTGTCTACACCCAAAACTTCACCACCACCTAAACCACCACCAATAGTAGAAACACCTAATCGAATCGTGCCGCGATTCATAATTTGATCAAAGTATTTTTTATAGTCTTCTGCTGTGAAATAACCACCATTACCCACCACAGGGCCGCTATTTCCAAAAAAGTCATGTCCCATCACAGATTTATGATTAAACCAAATATGCTTAAATTCAGGGCTATCAATTAGATAAGCAAAATTGGTGATCATAATGACCCATTCACGTGCATAAGCAGGCGTAATTTTACCCCAATTGCCGTGAGTCGCTGGCGCATAATTACCAAACTGAATTCTCCATTTTGGCTTCAGGCTTGTAAGCTTTTGAACATGAGTATCCGTTTTGGAACTAATTTTGACATCCAATAAATCTGCAGGGAGTTTTTGGAACTGGCTTAAATTGGCAAGTTGAATCGAACCTGAACCATCCACCAATGGAAAATTCATGTTTTCGTTTAGGTTTAAATTGAGCTTCACCTGACTAAATGCATCTAGATGATCTAATTTCGCCACAACAAACCATTGCTCTGTATCTTTAAGTTTGGCATGCAACTCTAAATCACTCACAGGTGCTGCACTATAGCTTTGTAAGGCTAAAACTTTATCTTGCACGCTTGCAGTGAAAATTTTGTCCATATAAAAATGGCGTAAATTTCCATTGGTCAGTGTTTCCCAACTTTCACCATCTTGTAAAACATAGTTGCGACTTTGAGCCTGCTCTTGCTTTAAGGCCATCACTGTCGCTGAAGTATTAGATTGGAACTGCTGTAAATTTTTCAGCGGCAACATCACAATCTTGCCATTAAATAAACTGAAAAGTCGGTTCTGGCTGACTTGAATATCTAAAGCACCAGCCAAATTCTGCTGATCTGTTGCTGTTTGATATTTATAAAAGCTTTCTTCTGCTTTCGGAAAAACATTGTTCAGATTGTTCGCATTTGGTAAGGTAGAACTGTCAATCTGTCCTGATGTTTTTGCCGCATAAAAACGTCCATCATCGGCAACATGGAATACACGTGTTGCCACATTTTCCTGTTTTGTTGCTACCACACCTGTTGCACCCTCTTCCAAACGGCTAAGGTCATACATAAAGGTCATGCCATTGTCAAAACTGGCGTAAAGCATGTTGCCCACTGTTTCTAAACGTGCGCTGCAATTATAGCCACAGTTAGGTAAGGCCAAACGTGCATATTTTTTGGCTTTTAAACGTGTACTGGTCTGAACCTCACTGTGCCGATAGACATTGATTCGGCTATGAGTATCGGTCACAAACACAAATTCATCATTGGCAGTCACCGACATTGGATGCACCAATACGACATTATGCTGATCACCTGACCAACTGCCTGTTCCTAGTGAAGTGAGATATTGCGGTTCACCCGAGCCAATATCAAAAACATCTACCCGATTTGACGAATAAGAAGTCGCATACAAACGATTATTATGCACATTCAAATCCAGTAAACGGTTCCAAGCTTGTCCTAGACTTGGAATATTCTGTGCATGAATTGTACTGAGTGCTCTTTTAGATTTTAAGTCATAACGTAAAATGCTGGCTTGACCACCATCATTCGCAATATACATAATATCTTGATGTACCACCATCGCACGTGGTGTCCAGCTTTCCAAACCAAAAGTCTGTGCTGTGAATTCTGTTGCCACATCTGCAAGGCGAATTTCATTGATTAACTTTTTGGCTAGGCTTGCATCTTGTGGGGGTGTAGGCTGAACTGGATGAGAAGGTGCTGGTGTCGGGTTCGATGGATTTACTTATGTAGATGCAGAATCACCTCCGCCGCCGCCGCAACCTGCTAGACCTATACTTAAAATTACAGCAAGGCTTAAACGTGTTTTATTCATAAATTTCCCCAAGAAACACAGTCACGACACAACTAATATGTCAAAAAATAAAATTTATTTTGGAGAAGTAAACACAATTAATCAATAATAACTTATTGTTTTTTATCAATTTTTACAACAACCTCATCACATAAAAAACACCTTGATGCACAAATTATCACCATCCTCACATAAAGTGCCTACATCACGACAGTGATCTATTTAATTGATAATCATTTCATGTTTTATAGGCAATACTCACGTTCCAAACGCATTTCAGCATTGAAAATGCGACATCCTCAAACGATAAAGTCTATAATAGTCCGCTTTCATTTTCTCTCGGTGCGACATGGCAACTGCAAATCAATATGATGTTTTGGTATTAGGCGCGGGCGCATCAGGGCTGATGACCGCCTACATGGCTGCACAGCGTGGTCGCAAGGTATTAGTGCTGGAAAAAGCCAATAAAGTGGGTAAAAAAATTCTAATGTCAGGTGGTGGAAAATGTAATTTCACCAATTTAGAGGTCGAACCCAACCACTACATTTCACATAATCCACACTTTGTGATTTCAGCATTAACCCGTTATACCAATTGGGATTTTATTGGCTTAGTCTGTGAATACGGCATTGAATATGAAGAACGCAAACATGGGCAATTATTTACCTTAAACGGCGCCAAAGAAATTTTAGCCATGCTATTGGCAGAATGTGAAAAAACGGCCTTAGTCGATATTAAAACCAATGCTGAAGTCAAAGCCGTGAATGCTGTGGATGATCAGGGCTTTCAGGTTGCCACAACTCTAGGCTACTTTCAGGCCACTTCAGTGGTGGTGGCTACAGGAGGTTTATCTATTCCTACCCTTGGTGGTTCAGGCATCGGTTATGAAATTGCCAAACAATTTGGCCATCATGTTTATCCAACTCGTGCAGGTTTAGTGCCTTTTACATTCTCAGACAGCTTTAAAGAAGTCACCACGCGTTTAAGTGGTAATGCTGTAGATGCAACCTTATCAAACTCACTGAATAGTTTTACCGAAGCCTTATTATTTACCCACCGTGGTTTGAGCGGGCCAAGTGCTTTACAGCTTTCCAATTACTGGGATGTCGGTCAAAGCTTTAAAATTAACTTTTTGCCCTATTTAGAACTCTATGATTTTCTAAAAACGAAAAAACAAACTCAGGCGAAAGTTTTACTGCGCACTTTATTGACTGAACACCTACCTAAAAGTGTGGTAACCGAATTACAGCAACTGATTTGGTCAGAGCTTTCTGAAACAGCAATTGGAAATATCAGTGATGAAAAACTTGAACACATTGCAGCGCGTTTAAATGCCTTTGAAGTCAAACCATCGGGTACAGAAGGTTACCGCACAGCCGAAGTCACTTTAGGTGGCGTAGATACTCAAGAGGTGTCTTCAAAAACCATGGAAAGTAAAAAACAAAAAGGCCTATATTTTGTTGGTGAAGTTTTAGATGTGACAGGACATTTAGGTGGCTATAACTTTCAATGGGCATGGTCATCTGCGCATGCCGCTTCAGAATATGTCTAAACGCATACATCGAAACATTTGAACCTATGAGATATTCACTATTTGAATTGTATTAAGTTAATCTATTTCAAGACAAAAATTCAGTAAATAGCAAAAAAGCCAGTTCAATATGAACTGGCTTTTTAAACTTAAAATTTAGATCAAGTATCCATGATTATTCAAGATAATCTGTACGGAATAATACCAATTTTGGCGTATTCGCTAAGCGTGCTTCCGCTTGTTGCATTTTTGCCACAGCATTTTGTTGATGTAGTGGTAATTTTGCCGAAAATTGAGGCTTCAAAGTACTACGTAACTTATTTAGCATGTTGATTTCTCTCATTATTGTCATCCTTACGCGAATTGTAAGACTTAAATATTTCAACTCAGTTAAAACTGAATTTTTTATTTAGACCTTATCCCTCATCTCACCTTTTTAAGCTTCTTTTGCTCATGAACTTTCATTCATTTTATTTAGCCAATCCTAGCCAAATTTGATTAATTTTTAACATAATTTAAGAGCTTGGTCTATCCTCTTTTAGATGATTTTTCTCAATATTTTCAGTTGGTTTTTCTGGTGCTTCCGGTTTGGCAAAAACAAATTTATAAGCAGCAACAAAAAAGCCTATGGTAATACCTGCAATCACAATCGGTGCAAAGAATTTATTAGGTGCTTGTTTTGACATGCTGCACTCCTGTATCAACCTATTTTTTCTATTCAGGGAAATCTATCCATAAAACAAAGATCGACCAGCACGGGTCTGATCGATCTTAATCATTCAACGAAACTGCTGAACAGGTTATTTCGGGTCATTATTTGGTGTTTGATCCACATCAGGTTCTGCTTCACCTGTAGAACCAAAAGGTTTATTTACAGCTGGATGTTCTGGATCAACTTTCAAACTGTCTGGCACCGCATGATCTGTGGCAGCTTCAGCAGGTGCAGCGGTATCATTATCAGCTACAGTACTTTGTGCTTGCGTTGCCATCGGTGTCATTACAGTTGTAGATGGCGCTGCGTTTTGTACTTCTGTTTCACGCAATGGATTTGGTTGATTCGCCTCTCGTTTGGCTTTATCAATCAAATCAGTTAAGACACGCTCTGCAGGTTGACGACCACCTAGACCGAAAGCCAAAGCAAAAGCCACAGCTACCGCACCTAAAGTTAAGCCAAAGGCCAAGTTCACGATAGAGTCAGCAATACCCATCGCACGTAAGCCCATCGCCACCACTAAGCCCATAATGAGAATACGGACCAAGTTCGCTAACCAACGTGAGCTATTATATTCGCCACGTTGTACCACTTTGGCCACCAAATTTGCTAGCCAGAAGCCAATTACCAGAATAACAGCACCCAACAGAATGTCGGCACCAAACTGGATGAACATGGCAATCAAGCCACTGACTTGCTCAAAGCCCAAGCGATTTGCTGCTTCAGATACAGCAAACAACATGGTAAAGAACACAATCAGATAACCGACCACGCATGAAATTTTAGTTGTGCCTAAAAAACGTTGTAGGTCAAGTTTGGCAGGAATTTCATCTACACCTGTACCTGCAACCACTTCTACCACAATATTGGCAACAAAGCGTGACACCACATAGGCTAAAATAAGAATCAGACCCGCAGCAATAATATGCGGAATCGCATTCATAATTTCATACAACATGGCTGTTGCAGGTTGCGAAATAGCTTCTATGCCGAGTGCTTCAAAACCAATGATTAAAGCTGTGATAATAACTAAGGCAAAAACAAATGAACCTAGCAATTTAGGTAAATTGGAATTTTTAAAGATGCCCACTTTTTCAGCATGCTGCTGTACATTCAAGCTTGCCAATAAACCTTCAACAATACCACGCACAATTTTTGCAAGAATATAGCCCACAAAAACAATCACGCCCGCAATGAAAATATTCGGTAAATAAAGCACAACTTCATTCACCATATTTTGCACAGGGAAGAGCAAACCGTTTAAGCCTAAAATCGAAAGTACGATTGGCAAGAACAGCAATAAAATCAACCAATAGACAATTTCACTGATATTTTGGCTTAAGCCACTCACGCCTACATCAGAACTGAGTTTTTCGTCCAGTTGAGTGCGTGCTAACAGCTTTTGCATGCCAACTCTGACTAGATTCGCTAAAATCCAGCCAATAAAACCCACAGCAACCGCTGCCAATAATGAAGGTATAAACAGCAAGAACTGCTGAATCATATTACTGAATGGGCCGCTGACACTGGTCAGATTCAGTACATTGAGCGCACCAATAACCGCAATAATTAAAATAACCCAGAAGATGACCCGCGACACAATCACTTCAATATTTGAACGATGTCCCGTTGCATGTGCCAGCTTCTGATCTGTACCCATTTTTTGTAGGACTTTTTTAACGCCCCCAGCCACGAGTAATGCCACAATCCATCCAACAAGCAATATTGCAACAGCCGCCAGAATCGGCTGAAATTGCTCCCAATAATACATGGCATCAAAACCTCTACCATGTAGGTTCCCATTAAAATAATCATTCATCGTCTATAGTCCTCATGGTGATTACGCTGATTTTCTAAGGACCAATTGCAACTGTCCCGCAGCGTAAAACTGCTTTTTATCGATTCAAATTATTGAGTAAAGCTCTATTCACCATAGAATTTGCATATTTTTTATTCAACCTTGGGATGCAGAATCGCAACAATTCTACAAAGGAGTGTCAATAAAACTTGCGAAAACCAACAAAAAAGCCCTGCATAATGCAAGGCTTCAATGCTATGGGTCTGTTTTTTCAGCTCATGTACTCATCGCTACTGATCCGTTGCGGTGGCAGTATCACTGTCCACTGCTCGAGCTTCATCCCCTGCTGTACCTGTTGTTGTACTATTGGGTGTCGCTTGTTGAACTTCAGGATTAGGATGCCCAGGCGGTGCATCACTTGGACTCGGTTTGCGGTCCGCCATCATGTAAATCAGCAATGCCAATAAAAAAATACCCACCAATATCAGCATAAACACTGGAATACGTTTTTTACGGGTGATTTCCTCAGTGGAACTTACATGAGGTGGTTTATTAAAATCATGTGGCATGTTCCCCTCACTTAAAATATTTATCTGGTGAATTTTTATACTAACAAGCTGCTGCAATGCTTTGTGTCACAAAGCATAGTGAGATGGTGAATAGATGTAATAAATGTGAATCGCCCATACTCACTGATCCGTCCATGCAGACAAAGCTGCCTCAAGTGTGGAAATGCGCTATAATCATGGCCCGTTTTTTGTGTATTTAAAGCTTTATGGCGTATCGTCAACAAAGTGTATCGCTTGATCTTGACACTGACGTCACTCATCAATGTGCCTTGCACTATACCCGTGATGGGCATCTGATTGGTATTATTGAATTTAGTAAACCAAGCTATCTCTTAAAATGGAGCGATTTGGAATATTTCCGACGTCGTACTGAAGAATTTTCAGTGATGCCTTTTCCAGATTGCATTAATGCCATGATTATTGATATTCGCAACATTGCTGCCTTTTTGGACAATGATGTGCCAATTTTGCCGTGGCGCATGCTTGAAGAAGAATGCCCTGTGCGCTTGGTCGTACCACAAGAGCGTTTAGAACATTATGCTGGTTTTTTTGAACCGACTTGGCTCAGCAGCGATGTAGACAGTGCAATTCAGGAAATCCGCGAATATATGGATATGTTTGTGCATTAATTATTTTAAAGTTGAGCCGCACGAATATCAAAAACCTCATCTACCAAACAGTAGATGAGGTTTTTTGTAGATGATGAAATAACTTGAACAACCATGTTTTAGCGAATGGTGAAAATACACTTATTTTCAAAGCTCGCTTTAGGCAACCATAGCCATTGTTTATAACGTACCTGATCTATGCCAAAGCTTCGCATTTTTTCGCGCGTGTGGCGCCTGCCCTACAATTGTGGATGCTTGCTGCACTTTAATTTTCTGGAAAAAAGCCGTTTCTTTGGCACGAATAGGGCCAATGTACTCGTTATATATTTGCTCCATTTCCGCACTTTCAATTTGCATTTTTTGCAAACTACCGCCATGCCAACCCAGTTGACTGCGTAAGTTTAAATATTTCACTTTTCCCGCAGGGAAAACATAATTGGCACATGAAGAAAAGCAATGCTGCCCTACTTCAACATTCAGTTGATGGTCGTAGACCAAATTGCCCAAGTCCATTCCTAAACCAATTTCACCACCACGGCTAGTGATTTTCAGTGTATCGACTTGACCTGATTGCTTTAAGAGTTCTGCTGCACGTGTATTGGCTTCCTCGCTCAGTGGTCCATCATAAATTAGGGTTTTGCTGCAGTGAGACATGTGTTTCTACAGTTGCAGACTGCGCAGCACTTGCAACAGTCCAAATCAGTCCTACACATGCGATATATTTAAATAATTGCATCACAGCCTTACCAATAGTTTTCTACGGCAATATTACCTTCCCCACGGCGATTCATGGTCAAACCTCGTGCTTTTAAGGCTTCTTTAGTGTCATCGACCATTGCAGGGTTACCGCATAACATCACATGACTACTCGCAGGATTTAGCATTGCCCCTGCGGCTTTTTCCAAAGCACCGTTAGCGATCAACACAGGTAAGCGTTCATTGAGCGCTGCATTCGGATCACGGGTGATAATAGGAATAAATTTAAAACCTGAGTGTCCTTCCCCAAAAGTTTCGGCAATCTGGTGAATTTTATCGACATAGGCCAATTCAGATTCTGTTCGTACACTATAAACCAAGTAAATATTTTGATATTTCGACCAAGTTTCAAAGTCTTGTAACATCGATAAAAACGGCGCAAGGCCTGTACCCGTTGCAAGCAGCCATAAATCCTGTGGCGTAGGCAGTTGATAGCGTGCCAAAGTTAAAAAACCGTAAGGTATTTTTTCTAAATATAGCTCATCGCCCACTTTCAAATGTTGCAAGTTCGAGGTAAATGCACCATCTGGCACAACAATTGAGAAAAACTCCAAGGTTTCATCAAAAGGTGATGACACCACAGAATAAGCGCGTACCACCAGTTCATCGCCCACTTTTAAACCAATACGTGCAAACTGTCCTGCAGTAAATTTGAAATGTGCAGGGCGAGTTATGGTAAAACTAAACAAGGTATCGGTCCAACGATGCACCGAAAGCACTTTTTCTAAAGTAAATTTTTCAATTGACATGATTTGAACGTGGCGTGAAAGACTGTGCTCATGTTAGCATGTCAGGATAATTTATTAATATTTTTTAAATGTTAAGGCTTGATTCATGCGCATGACTTTACGCCAGTTGGCGGTTTTTGTAGCAGTTGCCCAGGAAGGGACCGTAACCAAAGCCAGTGATGCAGTTAAACTGACCCAAAGTGCTGCAAGTATGGCCTTAGCAGATTTGGAAGATGGTTTAGGCGCTCCACTATTTGACCGCTTAGGTAAGCGTTTACAACTTAACGATTTAGGTCGTTTTTTATTACCTCAGGCCTTAGAAATTTTAGGACGCTGTGAAGCCTTTGAACAGGCAGCCAAAGGCGAACTACAAAGTATAGATTTACGTTTGGGTGCAACCCTGACCATTAGTGACTATTTAATGCCAGATTTAATGGCAGACTTTTTGCAAATTCAACCACAGGCACATTTACAGTTACAAGTAGGCAACACACGCCAAATGATTGAAGCCGTCAATCAGTTTCAGCTCGATTTAGCGCTGATTGAAGGTTCATGTCATTTACCACAACTACAATGTATTCACTGGCGTGATGATGAACTTGCCGTGTGCTGTGCGCCAACACATCCTTTAGCACAACTTAAGCGCGCCTTAACCACAGCAGATTTTGAAGATGTTGAATGGATTTTACGTGAAGAAGGCTCAGGCACACGTGAAGTTTTTGACAATGCAATTTTAAAAGATTTGCCTGATGCCAATATTCGTTTGACCTTGGGGCATAACGAAGCGATTTTAAAAATTGTCGCAGGTGGCATTGGTATGTCTTGTATTTCACGACTGGCTATTGAGCCTTTGCTTGAGAAGGGTCAATTGGTGATTTTAGATACACCATTTTGGCAACTCACTCGCCCACTGTTCATGTTAGTGCATCGTCAGAAATATCAAGGGCCTGGCCTTAAAGCATTTATGAAGTTTTGTGAAGCGAAATAATCAAAAATAAAAAGAGGCTAAAAAAGCCTCTTTTTTTTAGCAGCAAAACTTAACGCTTCAGATTGGATAACAATGCCGAAGTAATTGAAGTATTCACAGCTACTGCTTTGGCTTTTTTTGCTTTTTTGGATTTATCTTCTACAGGTTCAATGTTAATCGCTTTATATCGATCTCCATTTTGAACCACATTAAACTTTACTCGGTCATTGCGCTTTGGTTCAGCCTCTGCCGCAGGAAAATCTGAAATATGAAAAAATACTTCGCCTTCAGGTGCGGCAATAAAACCGTAGCCTTTTTCGGCATTATATTGCTTAATTTTCCCTTGATATTGTTCAGATTTCATGGCTTGACCTTTTACTGGATGCGCTTTATTTAAGTATATTAGATCTGTTGCGTAAATCCAAAAAGTTCATAGCTCTTAAATAAATTGACGTTAAAAACCTTTGATGTGACAAATAATGACCGCATTAATAATCGAATACATTTCATTTAAGAGAATAGCGACCACTTGCAGAAAAAATTACTCCACTTTTTATACAAGTGTTAACCAAATGTTGAAATTTAAAACAATTAGATTCACTTATCCCCACCCAATGCAAAAATTAAATAATCTATAAAATTCATTTACTTAAAATTATTAAATAGTATTTTTACTCTAATCAAGTTCTATTTTTAATATGTCCAGTTCATTTATTCTGCAAAGCTGAGCATTTACTCTTTTTTAAAATGTGTTACTTTTCCCGCACTTTTTGTTACATAAAGCATCAGGGAATGACCATGAAGCTCAATAAAATCTATTCTGCTATTTTACTTAGCACTCTTCCATTTACGCCTGCACTTGCTGCTGGTTTAGACCGCTCTGGTCAATCTATTGCTGCATTTTTACAACCAGGGAATTATGCAGAAGCGGGGATTTCAGTCTTAGATCCTACCGTTAAAGGTAAAGATCTTTTAAAAAATAATGTCAGCGATATGGCCGAAGATTATTATTTCCCTTCTGCTGCAATTAAAGTACAAGCAACTGAACAAATTTCTGTAGGTCTTTTATATGACCAACCATTTGGTGCTGAATCACTCTACCCTTCAACAAATCCTATTTTTGCTGCGAATGGTCAAGCAACCCAAGTAGAAGTAGAGACACACAACCTCACCGCTTTAATTGGCTACCAACCTACAGAAAACTGGAACTTTTACGCAGGTCCCGTTTGGCAAACCGTAGAAGCAGATATTAATTTGCGTGGTGCAGCCTATCAAGGCTTATCAGGTTACAATATTAAAGTACATGAAGAAGAAGCTTTTGGTTGGCTCGCTGGTTTTGCGTATCAAATTCCAGAAATTGCATTAAAAGCAGCTGTAACTTATCGCTCTGAAATCAAGCATAAAGCTAAACGTGATGAAAGTTACACATTTGCGCAAGCCACTCCGATTGCACCCAATGTTACCGCAGCAGCAGGCTCAACTATTAACTTAAATAATGGTAGTTTAGATGCTGTTACACCGCAATCTGTTAATCTAGATTTTCAGACAGGTATTGCAGCCAATACTTTAGCTTTCGCAAACATTCGTTGGGTACATTGGGATCAATTTGCTGTCACCCCAAAAGCATTATTTGATCGCTCAGGCGGTAATAACCTCATCGACTATTCAGACGATCAATGGTCTGCAACTGTAGGTGTTGGCCACAAGTTTAATAGTCAATGGTCTGGTTCTGCATCAGTCGGTTATGACTCTGGCGCAGGTAACCCTGTAACAACTTTAGGCCCGACCGAAGGTTATTGGAGCGTTGGCTTAGGTGGTCAATACAGCCCAGCAGAAAACTACTTTATTCAAGCAGGCGTAAAATACTTCTGGTTAGGCGATGCACACGCTCAAACTAGCGGCAATATCGTGGGTGAATTTGAAGACAACTATGCATTGGGTTATGGTCTAAAAATCGGCTACCGCTTCTAAATCATTCAAAGCGTAAATACAACAAAGGGCATCTATTGATGCCCTTTGTTTTACCTAAATTTTAAGACTTAGGCTGGAATATCACGCACTGAAGCACCACGAATCGCCTCTTTCAATGCTTCATAACCATGAATGGCCGGGAATTGCGGGAATTCTGCAATTACATTGTCTGGTGCATCAAACAAGAAACCTTTGTCTGCTTCACCAAGCATGGTCGTATCGTTATACGAGTCACCCGCAGCAATCACACGGAAATTTAAACCGTGTAAAGCTTTTACCGCCTGACGTTTTTGATCTGGTTGACGTAATTTATACGCAGTGATCATGCCATTTTCATCAGTTTCCAATTTATGGCAGAAAATAGTTGGCCAACCTAATTGTTTCATTAACGGATGAGCAAACTCATAGAAAGTATCTGAAAGAATAATCAACTGAAAGTGAGTGCTAACCCATTCAACAAACTCTTTTGCACCTGGGAATGGTCCCATATCTGCAATTACGGCTTGAATATCATTTAAACCTAAACCATGCTTTTTCAAGATATTTAAACGCTGAGTCATCAACACATCGTAGTCAGGAATATCACGTGTGGTTGCTTCAAGTTCTTTAATTCCAGTTTTTTTAGCAAAGTTAATCCAAATTTCTGGAACTAACACACCTTCAAGATCAAGACATACGATTTCCATGGGTTCTCCCAAAATACCAATTGAAAATTTTTCCCTATCATAGCCGAAGATTTGTTGTTTGCCTTGTTCTTTTTTAAATCTCTTTCATTCATAAGCATTTATTTTTTAGTGATAAGATGCTTTTCACAATTCAATTAAAATATTCCCCTAAAGAATGAAGATTAGCCCTCAAGCCAACTGCCAGGAATTGATATGACCACCATTCCAACCATAGATATTGTGGATGCGCTCGCAACTGAATACGCCAACAAATCGCCAAGCGATATTTTAAAACTTGCCTTAAGCCAGCAAGGCGAAGTGGCGATTTCATTTTCTGGTGCGGAAGATGTGGTTTTAATTGATATGGCATCTAACCTAGGCTTGCCATTTCGTGTCTTTAGCCTAGATACAGGACGCTTACATCCTGAAACTTATCAATTTTTAGAAACTGTACGTAAATATTATAATTTAGATATTGAAATCTGCTTTCCAGAAACCGAAGCCACACAACAACTGGTACAGCAAAAAGGTTTGTTCAGTTTCTTTGAAGATGGCCATCAAGAATGTTGCGGTATTCGCAAGGTTCAGCCGCTGCGTAAAAAATTAGCAACGCTGGATGGTTGGATTACAGGACAGCGTAAAGATCAAAGTCCTGGTACACGGCAGGATATTCCTGTGGTGCAAGCCGATGCAGGTTTTTCAGGCCCAGGGAAGCAATTAATCAAATACAACCCTCTAGCGAACTGGTCAAGCAGTGATGTCTGGAACTATATTCGTATGATGGAAATTCCATACAACCGCTTGCATGAAAAAGGTTTTATTTCGATTGGCTGCGAACCATGCACCCGACCTGTATTGCCAAACCAACATGAACGTGAAGGCCGTTGGTGGTGGGAAGAAGCCACCCACAAAGAATGTGGTCTGCATGCTGGGAATCTGAAGTAATCCTCCCCTGTTAAGGTCAATAAAAATCACAGACCCACTGGTGATTTTTATTGACGGATGATGGCGCAAAAACCACTATATTTGTTTGATAAAAAAGATATACTGAAATTAAATCTTATATAACTCTAAAAACCTGTTCAGCAAAGAACAGGTGTAGAAATTGCAGTGAGGCAATCCATAATATGCGTCCATTACACCCTATTGATTTTATATTTTTATCATTAGAAAAACGCCAACAGCCCATGCATGTGGGTGGATTATTCCTATTTCAAATTCCAGAACATGCACCTGCCAGTTTTATTCAAGACTTAGTTGCCGATATACGTGAATCTAAGTCTATGCCAATTGCACCATTTAATAACAAACTGAATGGCTTATTTTGGGATGAAGATGAAGAATTCGATCTTGATCATCATTTCCGTCATATTGCCTTGCCTAAACCAGGGCGTATTCGTGAATTATTAACCTATATTTCACAAGAACATAGCTCACTGATTGATCGTGCTAAACCACTCTGGACTTGCCATATTATTGAAGGTATTGAGGGCAACCGCTTTGCAATGTTCTTTAAAATTCACCATGCCATGGTGGATGGTATTGCAGGCATGCGTTTGGTGGAAAAATCCCTCTCTCACGATGAAAATGCAAAAAGCATTGTTCCGCCTTGGTGTGTTGAAGGGCCGCGCGCCAAACGCCTAAAAAAACCTAAAGTGAGCCGTTTAAAGAAAATTTTTGGTGGGGTCAAAGGTCATGTTGAAGCCACTCCGCGTGCAGTCTATGAAGTGTCGCAAACCGTTGCCAAAGACATGGGACGCAACCCTGACTATGTTTCTAGCTTCCAAGCACCAAGCAGTATTCTCAATCAGCGTGTAAGCGCATCACGTCGTTTTGCCGCTCAATCTTTTGAATTTGCACGTTTGCATCGTATTGCCAAATCATTGGGTGTGACCATCAATGATGTTGTTCTTGCAATCTGTTCAGGTGCGCTACGTGAGTACTTACTTGGTCAATACGCACTGCCGAAAAAACCCCTGATTGCAATGGTGCCTGCGTCTATTCGTGATGATGATTCAGAAGTTTCTAACCGCATCACCATGATTTTAGCCAACTTGGGCACACACAAAGAAGACCCGCTTGAACGTTTAAAAATTGTGCGCCGCAGTGTACAAAATGCTAAACAGCGTTTTAAGCGTATGAATGCCAATCAAATTATGAACTACAGTGCCTTTGTATATGGTGCTGCAGGTATCAATATTTTGTCTGGCATTATGCCAAAGCGTCAGGCCTTTAACTTGGTCATTTCTAACGTGCCAGGCCCACGTGAGCCTTTATATTGGAATGGTGCGAAGCTAGATGCGCTCTATCCTGCTTCAATTGTGCTAGATGGACAAGCTTTGAATATCACTATGACCAGTTATTTAGACAAGCTGGAAGTTGGTTTAACCGCATGTCGTCATGCATTACCGAAAATGCAAAACTTATTGCAGCATTTGGAAGATGAAATTCAGCGTTTTGAACAGATTATTGATGCACCTGAAGGTGTAAATAAAATTGTAGATTGATCTTTGAATAAGGCTTGCTAAAACTCACTCAACCTTCACCTTCAACCTGAAGGGCTTTCCCAATATTCGGAATGGATTTGAGTGGGTTTTTACCCTGTATTTCATATAACATCAATATGTTATACGACGCATAAAATGAGTTAAGGATAGATTTTACAATCAATTAAGGGGCAATTTATGCCCCTTATTTTTGAATACTACGACACTGTTTTAATAATTGCTGACAAACTGCGCTAATCATTGCTGTGGTAATTTGAGTTTCTTTACCTTGCTCATCCAAAATATAACCGTTATGTGTCACTTTACGATCTAAGACTTTCAAACTTTTTTTAATCACTGCTTCACTCATACCCATGACATACCTCATTTGCTAAACCGAGGGAGATGTTCGGTTTTGGCTACTGACTGTGTATGCTTAGTATTGAGAATTCGCTCAAAAAAGTAAAATTTCAGATGTAACAACTGTTTAGCGATATCCTGTTACAATTTCAGCTCAGAATGATATCGTATTGCTCTTGCGTATATAAATTTTCCACCTGAAATTTAATCACACGGCTGACAAAGTGCTCTAAATCCGCGACCGCTGGCGCTTCGGCAGTTAACAATCGGTCAATCACCGATGGATGCGCAACGACAGTAAAGCCACGTTGTGACTCAAATGCACGGGCATATCTTAAAATTTCTCGAAAAATTTCGTAACACACTGACTCAGCTGTTTTGACATATCCACGCCCCTGACAGGTTGGACAGGCTTCGCACAGTAAATGTTCTAAAGATTCACGGGTGCGTTTACGGGTCATTTCGACCAAACCCAATTCAGACACTTGGGTAATTTTGGTTTTGGCATGGTCTCGTTCAAGCATCCGCTCGAACTGACTCAAGACTTCATCTCGGTGCTGCACTTCCTGCATATCAATGAAGTCAATAATGATGATGCCACCCAAATTACGCAAACGTAACTGGCGGGCAATTACTTGCGTGGCTTCCATATTGGTTTTAAATACGGTGTCTTCTAAAGTCCGCCCACCGACATAAGAGCCTGTATTCACATCAATGGTAGTCATGGCTTCAGTCTGATCAATCATCAGATAACCGCCCGACTTTAATGCCACACGGGTTTGCAATGCCTTTTGAATATCTTCTTCGACATTGTATAAATCGAACAGTGGCCGCTCACCAGGATAATGAATCAGACGATTATGCATATTCGGCACAAATTCATCTACAAACTCTTTTAATTTGGCATGAATTTCACGTGAATCGACATAAATTTTAGCGGTATTGTCATTGGCTAAATCACGAATCACGCGTTGTGGTAAAGGTAATTCTTCAAAAATTAAAGAGGGTACGGCAATACTGATTTGTTTACGCTGAATGTATTCCCACAGTTTCGCCAAATAGCACATGTCTTGCACCAAAGCGGCTTCATCTACCCCTTCGGCTGCTGTACGGACAATCACTGAGCCTGGAAGTTTATGCTCTGCCTGAATGCTTTCTATGATGCCACGCAGACGCTCTCGCTCTTCGCTCGACTCAATGCGTTGTGATACGCCAATATGACTGCCATACGGCATTAAGACCAAATAACGCGAAGGAATGGAAAGATCAGTACTCAGTCGGGCGCCTTTAGTACCCAGCATATCCTTCATGACTTGTACCGTGAGAATTTGCCCTGGTTGCAACAACTCAAATACATTGGGTGTTGGCTGGCTACGTGGCCAAATCATGTCATTAATATGCAAAAAAGCAGTACGTGATAAACCAATATCGACAAAAGCAGCTTGCATACCTGGCAGCACACGCACGACTTTGCCTTTATAAATATTGCCCACCAGACCACGCTTGGCAGTACGTTCAACGAATAATTCATTGACCGTGCCGTTTTGAATTAACGCCACCCGACACTCCATCGGTGTGACATTAATCAACAACTCGTCAGACATAATAAAACTCAAAACATTATAAAAATTTTTGTGCAGCAGTTAATTTAGTGCCTTAACTGTCTGTAATAACTGTACGGTTTCATGCAAAGGTAAGCCCACAACATTACTGTAGCTACCTTCTATACGCGGAATATAACGTGCTGCAATGCCTTGAATTGCGTACGCTCCCGCTTTGCCAATCGGCTCACCTGTTGCCCAGTAACTTTCCATATCATCTAGGCTAAGCGATTGAAATTCAACCTGTGTACTTACCACTATACTGGATTTTTTCTGTTTTGTACCCACACAAACTCCTGAAAAAACATCATGTTTTCGACCAGAGAGTTGTGACCAAATGGCAAAGGCATGTGCCTTAGATTCAGGCTTACCCAAAATCTGCCCATCCACCCCTAAACTGGTGTCGGCAGCAATCACAATGGCATCAGGAAATACACTGAGCACAGCATCGGCTTTGGCACGTGCCAGACGTTCAACATAAGCGGCAACGTCTTCACCAACCAAAACAGATTCATCAATGTCTGGACTGTAAATTTCAAATTCCAGTCCAAGTTGTTGTAGCAGCTCCCGACGTCGCGGTGAACTTGAGGCGAGAATTAAATGCGCCATTTTCTTAAGAAATAATACAACACGGGCCAAAGCAAAATGCTACTCAGCACAGGCTGCCAATGACGGGCGAACGGGAACTGTATTCCCCCCATAACTTGCAACACCCACATAATGGCAAGGTGTGCCAAAATCGCAATTGCACTGATCACCCATAAATTAGCAAAAGTCATGATGCGGCGTTCACGGGTCAGAAAACGTGCCACAAAAGTAATCACCACAAAACTTAGGGCATTCATACCCAAAGGTGCATCGAGAAGTAAGTCGGCAAATAAACCTGTGCCAAAGGCAAACCAAATTCCGCACCAGGTTGGTTGTCCAAGCACCCAAAATAGGGTCACCATTAACATAAATAATGGTCGCCAGCCAGAACCTGCGTATGACAATGGATACACCATAAGTACCGATGCTGCAATTACCGAAAAAATAATCGGAAACAGTGGGTCTTTATTCTTGTTTTGCCCTAGTCGGGTTTGTCCTAATTTAGCGATTGGCATTTGGCTGCTCCTTCGCTAAAGATTCTGAGAATAACACCACTACATGATGCCCACCTGCCAATTGTGCTGCAGGCACGACATCAATTTGGGCAAACTCACCTGAATTATGACGGCTAATTTTAGCAATGCTTCCAACCAAATAACCTGCTGGAAAATGCTCGCCCAAGCCAGAGCTATAGACTTTTTCTCCAACTTGAATATTGGCACTGGTCGGTACATATTCCATTTTTAAACGACCAAGGTCACCCGTACCAGACACAATGGCACGCATACCAGTATGTTCTAGACGTACAGAGAGTGAATGTTCTTTGTCTGAAAGCAGCATGACACGGCTACTATGCGGATAAACAGAAATAATCTGCCCCATAATTCCCTTATCATCTAAAACAGTTTGTCCGACTTTTAACTGATTTTGAGAGCCACGGTTAATCACAATAATATGTCGCAAAGGGTCAGCATCGGTGCCAATCACTTCGGCAATTTCCATGCGTCCATCAATGATTAAGGGTGTATCGAGCAACCCACGCAAGCGGGTATTTTCTGCAGAAAGTTCAGATAATTTTTGCAGGCGGACTTTAGCCTGTAACAACTCTGCCTGCATCGCGGTATTTTCACGACGCAACTGAGCTTCAGACTTACTTTGTTGACTTAGCCATTCTCGCGACAATACAGGATAGCTTGCAAGGGCATAAATTGGGTTATATGCCGCATACAAAACATCTCGTGCAGGTTGGATTACATGCGGAACACGCCAGTTAAAAAACAGGATGACCAAGCAAGTAATGACCGCAATAATAAAAGAGCGAAAAGATGGCGGTTGTCTGGAAAACAGATTTGTTTGCACCGCCGAATCCTATGTTTAGCCAACAAATAACATATCGTGGTTTGGATTATCAAAGAATTCCAGAACCTTGCCACCGCCACGGGTCACGCAAGTTAATGGTTCTTCTGCTACCACCACAGGTAGGCCTGTTTCTTGTGCCAATAGCTTATCTAGGTTACGTAACAATGCACCACCACCTGTCAGCACAATACCACGCTCTGCAATATCTGAAGACAATTCAGGAGGCGTTTGTTCCAATGCAGATTTCACTGCGGCAACAATGCTTTGTAGCGGATCAGAAATTGCTTGAGTAATTTCATCTGAAGTAACTGTAATGGCACGCGGCACACCTTCAGCCAAGTTACGACCACGCACTTCAATTTCAAGTGGTTTAGCACCTTCATCTGGCAATGCCATGCCCACTTCTTTTTTAATGGTTTCTGCTGTGGTTTCACCAATCACACAGCCATGCGCCTTACGCACATAGTTAATGATTTGCTCATCAAACACATCGCCACCAATACGCAATGAATCTGAATACACGCAACCCTGTAATGAAATAATGGCGATTTCCGTTGTACCACCGCCAACATCGACCACCATAGAACCACAAGCTTGCTCAACTGGCATACCTGCACCAATTGCAGCAGCCATTGGTTCTTCAATCAGGCGGACATCACGTGCACCCGCATTGAATACCGCTTCACGAATGGCACGACGTTCTACCAAGGTAGATTTACATGGCACACACACCACTACACGTGGTGCAGGTGGGAATAAGCGCTTTTCATGCACTTTACCAATAAATTGGTTGAGCATGGTTTCAGTCACTTCAAAATCAGCGATTACACCATCTTTCATAGGGCGAATTGCAGAAATATTTGCAGGGGTACGACCCAACATTTGTTTGGCATCAAGACCGACTGCGGCAACAATTTTCTGTGAACCGCTGTGACGAATTGCCACAACCGTCGGTTCATTTAATATAATGCCTCGTCCTGGCGCATAAATAAGTGTATTTGCTGTACCTAAATCAATGGCTAGGTCTGGCGAAAACAAGCCAATTAGTCGTTTTAGAATCACGGAGTCGTTCTCGATTAAACTTTATGTGGACGCAAGTTGGCAACTTTAACTAAATGTGGTGCGTTGAACAAGTCAATCGCTTATTATAACGCACGATATTTTGAAATTTTTTATTAATACTGATTTTAGGTGATGTTATGTCTACCTCGGATGCTCAGCATTCTGCAGATTTAAATGCACAAACAGTTTCAGCAATTGCCAATCTTGCCCGTCTTAAACTCAATGATACGCAATCTGCTGAATATGCTCAAAGTCTAAATAAAATTTTAGGCATGATGGAAAGCTTAAAAGGCATTAATACTGATGACGTAGAGCCTTTAAAAAGTCCATTTGACCACCCGCAACCATTACGTGAAGACGTGGTAACTGAACAGAATCATCGTGAACAATATCAAGCTGTTGCTCCTGCAGTTCAGGATGGCTTGTACCTTGTTCCACGAGTGATTGAATAATTTATTCGGCTGTTACATTTTGACTTCATAAAAAGGTAAAAGAATTTTTCTCATGACAGATTTACATCGCTTATCGATTCGTGAAATCTCTGAGGGTTTAGCGGCAGCCAAATTCTCCTCTCGCGAACTGACTGAACATTATTTAAAACGTATTGCAAAAATTGATCCTCAAGTACGCTCTTATGTGACTGTGACCAATGAAGTTGCATTGGCTCAGGCAGATGCTGCCGATGCCTTACGTCAGGCAGGTCAAGCAACAGCTTTAACAGGCGTGCCTGTTGCGCACAAAGATATTTTTTGTACTCAAGGCATTAAAACCTCTGCGGGTTCAAAAATGCTGGATAACTTTATTTCACCTTATGATGCAACCGTGGTTGCACAAGGTAAAACAGCAGGTTTGGTCACTTTAGGTAAAGTGAACATGGACGAATTCGCAATGGGTTCAACCTCTGAAAGTTCATTCTACGGCGCAACCAAAAACCCATGGGCGCTAGATCACGTACCAGGTGGTTCATCGGGTGGTTCGGCAGCCGTTGTAGCGGCTGACCTTGCTCCTTTTGCGACAGGTACAGACACTGGCGGTTCAATTCGTCAGCCTGCATCATTCTGTGGTTTAACTGGTCTTAAACCAACCTATGGACGTGTTTCACGTTACGGCATCATTGCTTATGCATCTTCTTTAGATCAGGCAGGCCCGATGGCGCGCTCTGCAGAAGACTGTGCTTACTTAATGAATGTGATGGCAGGTCACGATGCCAAAGACTCAACCTCTATGGATAAAGCTGTTGAAGATTATGTAGCGAACCTCAATGCGACAGCGCTTAAAGGCTTACGTATTGGTATTCCAAAACAATACTTCAATGTGGCTGGTTTAGATGCCGCAGTTAAAGCACGTGTTGAAGAATCACTGAAAAAATTAGAAGAATTGGGCGCAGTTCTTGTTGAAATTGACCTCAACATGACTGAAAGCTATGTCCCGACTTACTACCTGATTGCTCCTGCAGAAGCATCATCTAACCTTTCACGTTACGATGGTGTGCGTTATGGCTACCGTGCAGAAAATCCGCAAGATATTTTAGACCTTTACAAACGCTCACGTTCTGAAGGTTTTGGTGCAGAAGTACAACGTCGTATCTTGATTGGTACTTATGCCCTTTCTGCAGGTTATTACGATGCCTACTACGTGAAAGCGCAAAAAGTACGTCGTTTAATTCAGCAAGACTTCTTAAAAGCCTTTGAACAGGTAGATGTAATTGCTGCACCGACTGCACCAACCACTGCATATAAAATTGGCGCGTCTTTAGACCCTGTTGAAATGTATTTGGGCGACATTTACACCATCGCGGTGAACTTGGCGGGCTTACCTGCAATTAGTGCACCTGTTGGTTTTGACCAAGATCACTTGCCTGTGGGTTTACAATTAATTGGCAATTACTGGTCTGAATCACAACTGCTATCTGTGGTACATCAGTATCAACAAGCGACCAATTGGCATACTCAACGCGCTGCAATTGCTGAGGAGAACGCATAATGGCGAAGAATACTGCTAAACCAAAATCAAACCTGATTGATGGTTGGGAAGTCGTGATTGGTATTGAGATTCACACGCAACTTGCAACCAATTCTAAAATCTTCTCAGGTTCATCCACCGAGTTTGGTCAAGACCCAAATACACAAGCCAGCCTTGTTGATTTAGCCATGCCGGGTGTACTGCCTGTTTTAAATAAAGAAGTGGTAGATTTAGCGATTCGCTTCGGTTTAGGGATTGATGCTTATATCGATCAAGCTTCTGTCTTTGCACGTAAAAACTACTTCTACCCTGACTCGCCTAAAGGCTACCAAATTAGCCAGATGGACAACCCAATTGTCGGTTTGGGTCATATCGACATCCAACTTGAAGATGGCACGACCAAACGCATTGGTGTAACCCGTGCACACCTTGAAGAAGATGCTGGTAAGTCGATTCACGATCAGTTTGAAGGCATGTCAGGTATTGACCTCAACCGTGCAGGTACGCCTTTGCTTGAAATCGTATCTGAACCCGATATGCGTTCGGTTGAAGAAGCCGTAGCGTATATTAAAGCGATTCATACGCTAGTGCGTTGGTTAGGTATTTCTGACGGCAACATGGCAGAAGGCTCATTCCGTGCTGACTGTAACGTGTCATTACGTCGTCCGGGGCAACCTTTCGGTACACGTTGTGAATTGAAAAACCTGAACTCATTCCGTTTCATTGAACAAGCGATCAATGTTGAAATTGAACGTCAAATGGAAATCTTGGAATGGGATGGCACCATAGATCAGGAAACACGTTTGTTTGACCCGGTGAAGATGGAAACGCGTTCAATGCGCTCGAAAGAAGAAGCGAACGATTACCGCTACTTCCCTGATCCAGACTTATTGCCTGTGGTTATTCCAGATGCGCAAATTGAAGCAATTAAAGCCACTATGCCTGAATTGCCTGCGGCACGTCGTGCACGTTTTGTAGCAGACTTTGCTGTGACTGAATACGATGCTCACGTTTTAACGCTTACTCGTGAAATGTCTGAATTTTACAAAGCTGTGGTTGCTGCAGCAGGTGGTGCGGCACACGGTAAAATTGCAGCAAACTGGGTGATGGGTGAATTCTCAGGTGCACTCAATAAAGCAGGTTTAGATTTGGCAGACTCACCTGTATCTGCCGAGAAACTTGGCGGTATGATCGCACGTATTGTAGACAACACCATTAGCGGTAAGATTGCAAAACAAGTGTTCGGCTTTATGTGGGATGAAGGCAAAACTGCAGACGAAATTATTGCTGAGAAAGGCTTGAAACAGGAAACTGATACAGGCGCAATTGAAGCAATTATTAAGGAAGTGCTTGCTGCCAATGAAAAAATGGTTGAAGAATATAAGTCTGGTAAAGACAAAGCCTTCAACGGTTTAGTCGGTCAAGTGATGAAAGCGTCTAAGGGTAAAGCCAACCCTGCTCAAGTAAATGAATTAATGAAGAAATTGATTGGTTGATTAATTGACTAATTAAATTACTTTATGCGATAAAACCCTACCCTGTGTGGGGTTTTTATTTTTAGAGAGAATAATGGCTTTAAAAACGATTTTTAATGTTTCAGAAGAAAAAACCGCAAAATTAGCAGTGTTGATTGATGCAGACAATGCTTCAGCAAAAGATATTGAAAATATTTTAAATGAGCTTACAAAGTATGGAGAAGCTACTGTTAAGAGGATTTACGGTAATTTCGTAAGTCAAAATGGTAATTGGAAACAAGCTATTAATAGTTTAGCAATCAAACCAATGCAACAATTTGCTTATACAACAGGCAAAAATGCGACTGATGGTTTCATGATTATTGATGCAATGGATTTACTCTATACAGGGCGATTTGATGGTTTTTGTTTAGTTTCTAGTGATAGTGATTTCACTGCACTTGCAATTCGAATTAAAGAACAAGGAGCTACGGTTTACGGTTTTGGCAAAAAATAGAGATGGATCCGTAAATTTGAACAACTCCTATAAGTGATATTCTGCTCCTCAAATGATGTTATAAACATCAATATATGGAGTATTTTATG
>NZ_JAAZQY010000069.1:0-2189 GCF_012371315.1 Acinetobacter sp. A1 | reverse complement strand
GAAATGACAGTACAAAGCGAATATCAACTTGAAAATGAACTGATTAGCCAGCTCAAGCAATTGGGATATGCTGCGGTGACCATCAAGGACGAAAGCCAACTACTGTCTAACCTAAAAACCCAAGTCGAACGCGCCAATGGACTTGCGCCCCTGTCAGAAACGGAATGGAAACAGGTCATTAGTTTTTTAAATACCGGAACAGTATTTGAACGGGCCAAAAATCTGCGTGATCTATTTCCAGTCAAATTTGATGATGGTACCAGTAAACACCTTTTTTTCCTGTCTGATGATCCTAGCAAAAATATTTATCAGGTCACCAATCAAATCACTATCGACCACCGCGACTATAATGGCAGAACCAGCCGTTTTGATGTCACACTCTTGGTTAATGGTTTGCCTTTGGTACAGATCGAGCTAAAAAAACGAGGCATGGAAATCGCCGAAGCTTTTAATCAAACGCAACGCTATATTCGTGAAGCCTATTGGGCAGGGCAAGGGCAGTTTGGTTTTATTCAGCTGTTTGTCATTAGTAATGGTGCCAATACCCGTTATTACTCCAACGGCACCACAGGCATCGAGTTTGCCTTTCCCTGGGCAGATGTCAGCAATAAACACATCAATGAAATTGTCGACTTTGCCGAAGCTTTTTTAAATCAGCAGCATCTAACCCAAATGCTGACCCAGTACATGGTACTGCTGGAAACCACCAAAAGCCTGATGGTGCTGCGTCCCTATCAGATTTATGCAGTACAGAAAATTGTGCAGCATGTGCAAAACTCCAATCAGAACGGCTATATCTGGCATACTACAGGTTCAGGCAAAACCCTGACATCTTTTAAAGCCAGTCAAATCATCATGCAAATGCCTGATGTAGAAAAAGTCCTGTTTGTGGTGGATCGTAACGACCTCGACACGCAAACCTCACGTGAATTTAATGCCTTTAAAGCCGACAGCGTGGACAGCACCGATAACACATCGACCTTGGTGAAACAGCTGGATCAACGCCACGACAAACTGATTGTGACCACCATCCAAAAACTCAATCGAGCTATCAGTACCGACCGTTATTTAGAATCGATTGATTATCTTAAAAATAAAAAAGTGGTGTTTATTTTTGATGAATGTCATCGCAGTCAATTTGGTGAGACCCATCAGAACATCAAAAAATTCTTCAGCAATGCACAAATGTTTGGTTTTACCGGTACGCCTATTTTTGAAAAGAACAGCCAAAGCAAAGCAGGTTTAAAACTCACCACAGATTACCTGTTTAATGAGTGTTTGCATAAATACGTGATTGTCGATGCCATCCGTGATCGTAACGTCTTGCAGTTCCAGATTGATTATCGTGGCAAATACACCGCCAAAGGCATGGCGACGAATGAAAGTTATGAGGAAGATGTAGAAGGCATCGATACCAAAGAACTGTATGACAACCCGCAACGCCTAGAAATGATTGCCCGCTACATTGTCAATATCCACGATACCAAAACCCGTAATCGTGAATTTACCGCAATGTTCTGTGTCAGTTCGGTCGAAACACTGACCCAATATTACGACCTCTTTGAAAAGGTGCAGGCTGAAAAGCAAATTGAAGATGAAGCACAAGGTCGGATATTTAAACCGTTGACCATTGCCACTATCTTTTCTTATGCGGCAAATGAGGCTGTACCGACTGATGACTTAACTGGCTTGATTCATGAAGAAGCCGCAGATATTCCAAGTCAGGTCAATTCATCCAGTCGGGATAAGCTGGATCGCTACATTGCCAATTACAATCGACAATTCAAAACTAACTACAACTCAGGTGATCAATTTTATGCGTACTACCGCGACATTGCACAGCGCGTAAAAAACAGACAGATTGATATTCTAATCGTGGTCAATATGTTCCTCACGGGCTTTGACTCTAAGCCGTTAAATACCTTGTATGTCGATAAAAACCTAAAATATCATGGCTTGATTCAAGCATTCTCACGCACCAACCGTGTCTATAACGATAAAAAACCATTTGGCAATATCATCTGTTTCCGCAACCTAAAACGTGCAACAGATGAAGCACTGGCACTATTTTCCAATAAAGAAACGACCAAGATTGTACTTGTTCCCAGCTATGCGGAAATCGAACAGGATTACCAAGCAGCGGTGAGCAAATTGTTTGCCTTAACGCCCAATTACCAATCAGTCGATGA
>NZ_JAAZQY010000068.1:0-2208 GCF_012371315.1 Acinetobacter sp. A1 | reverse complement strand
TTCGCGCTGATGGTAGTGTGGGGTTACCCATGTGAGAGTAAGTCATCGCCAGCTCATTATTCAAACACCCTCAACAAATGTTGAGGGTGTTTTTTTATGCTTGAATTAAAATAAAAATATGAAATAAAAGAATATTAAAAATAAAGAACACCAAAAAATAAAACCATCAATGGATGGTTTTAAATTGGTCTAGTTTGACTGAAGTGTTATCAAGCAAATAATTGAGTAACAGCACACCAAAGAATAGCAAGAATCGCAATTGCAACAATAGGCTCTAAAACTTTAGACCATGTTGGAACAGTTGCTTCTATAAGCTCAATTTCTGCGTGATTGTCGTGGCTATGTTGTTGAACCATTTGATTAAACTCCTTCATTGATGCTTCTAATGATAGCTCTTCTTGTGGAATTGGTTTAGAGCCTTTTAGCTCTGTTAGTTCGTTTGTTAACCAAATCCAATCATCAGCCTGACCAGATAAATGCTCGATTTGGCCAAGCAATAACTCGCCTATGCCTTTATTACCAAAATTGCCAGTATGATCCAGTTGCTTGAGCTCAGCCAATTGTAAGGCTAGTATTTCACTAATGTTGTGCTCTAGCTCGGTTTTGCTTAGTGTGGATTCATTGGCAGTTGATGTGGTTAGGCGGCGTGCAACTTCTTGAATATAGAGTTCATCTTGGCTATCTATTTCCTGATAAAGTTTTTGATTATCTTCACGCCATAAACTTACCAATTTACCTAGGCTGAGTGCGTTAATTTCTTGAATATATTGATCACGCTCTACCGAGTCATATTGTTTCAAAAGCGATGGCTTTTGAAGTTTAATCTGCGATGCAAAATATTGTACTAAATCAAAAGCCATTCACTACTCCATTGTTTTAATCTAATAATCTAAGGCTTGGTTTTTTCTTAGTTTGTTCGGGTTTTTCTTCAGTCTTTAATTCTAAAGCATCTTCATCATTTTGGATATGTTGATACTCGCTCGGATCAAAGAATAAGCCTTGTCCATTTTCTCGAGCGTAAATCCCCAGTACCGCATTCATTGGCACATATAAGTCGCGTGAAACACCACCAAAGCGTGCGGAGAATGTAATTGCATCATTGCTCATGTGTAAGGCGTGTACAGCATGTGGAACAATGTTTAATACTATCTGACCATCCTGCACAAATTGTTCAGGAACAAGCGTATTCGGCTGTGTAGCGTCTACCAATAAATGTGGCGTGAGTTGGTTGTCGCAAATCCATTCATAAATTGCGCGAGCTAAATAGGGACGGGTCGGACTTAAGTTGATTTCAGATTCAGACATAATGTGCTCTTTAAGTATGAATTAAAAATTCCTGATAGCGGTTTTTTTCCTGCAATGTCATTGATTTTAAAAATGCAGGGCGATTAAAAATACGCTGGCAATAGAGAAAAATAGGTCTACAGTGTTGTTTGGGTAGCTCAATGCCCATGGCTTTGAGTCGTATAAATAATGGCGCTAGCATGCAGTCTAAAATATTAAATGTTTCAGACATAAAAAAAGGATAATGTTGAAACAGTGGTGTGAGTGAAATGAGTGTATCACGTAATTGTTTTTGTGCTGTACGTTGTGCTTGGCTATTTAAGCTGTCAGGGTGGCGCAGCATGTCATCGGCGAGCTTGAACCAATCGTGCTCAAAGCGCCAGATATATTGACGTTGTTCTGCGCGTGGCATAGGGGCATCGGCATAGAGTTTATTTTGTCGATAACGATCATCTAGATATTCTGAAATTATGCTGCTATTGAATAATTTGAGATCATTTTCTAATAATATGGGCAATTGATTGTAGGGATTGAGACTAGCGAGGTCTTCATCCTCATGATCGACAAGAATCAGTTGATATTTGATTTGTTTTTCGGCAAGAACGTAACGAATCCAATGTGAGCGAAAGTCGTCTGCATGACTATAGAGGGTGATGCCTTGTAAAGGTGCGTTTTCGACTGACATAATCCGATATAAAACCAAATGAATAGAATAGGATACTAGACTTGGTGACTAAAATCACGCAGCAAACCTGACAAAAGTGTATGAGATATTTATTGAGATGCTGATTGGGTTTTATAAGTAGCTAAAGTGTAGATTTTGGTTGAATCGTATATCTTGGTGTTGTTTGTCTTGTCCTGAAATAGATTGACAGTATTCCACTTCAAACCGAGTTAAGCAATTAGCTCGGTTTTAGTTTGCTC
>NZ_JAAZQY010000067.1:0-2656 GCF_012371315.1 Acinetobacter sp. A1 | reverse complement strand
GAACAGCACGGTAAGCCTTTAGCGTTTTACAGCGACAAACATTCAGTCTTTAGAGTGAATCAAAGCAGCAAGAAAGACACCAAGATTACCCAGTTTGGACGTGTACTCAGCACCCTGGCCAATGCCTTAAAACAGGTGGTGCTGCAACAGCGGGTGATCCATGCCGATGAAACGCCGGTCACCATCATGCGGATGGGTGAGAATGATAAAAAACCGAAGAAAGGTTATGTCTGGGCCTATGCCACTACACAGTACAATCCAGTTCAAGCCGTGATCTATGACTTTCAGGATAGTCGTTCAGGTCAGCATGCTGAAGCGTTCCTGAAAGACTGGCAGGGCCATCTGGTCTGTGATGATTACAGCGGTTATAAAGCACGCTTTAAATCAGGTCAGGTCATTGAGGTGGGCTGCATGGCGCATGCGCGTCGTAAATTCCATGAACTGCATGTGACCAAAAAAAGTCAGGTCGCTGAACAGGCATTAGTGCTGATTCAGAAACTGTATGCCATAGAAGCAGAACTCAGGAAAAAGACCGATGGTACAGCAGAACAGCGCCGCGAATACCGACAACAGCATAGTCAACCGGTGATGCAACAACTGTATGAATGGCTCAACCAACATCAACTGACTGTGCCATCGAGTTTTCCAACCGCCAAGGCGATCAATTACACTCTGAAGCGTTGGCCAGCTTTAAGCCGCTATCTGGATAACGATTGGTATAACGGTTGCCAGACCTTACGCACACCATATCGACCTAAACTTTCTTTCCAAATACGTTTGATTTGCTCTGCATGATGTAAATCATGCTGAACACGTTTCGCTCGATGTTCTGGGTTATCAACGAGATCTAAAGCCCGATAATAGGTCGAAGCTGCAATCGGTAAAATTCTACAAATCGCTTCAACACCATATCGATCTTTATTGTTCTGGATAAAATCCACCATTATTTGTGTGGGCGGTCGAGCTCCGCCTGGGCGAAAAAAGCGGCTGCTTTACGTAGAATTTCATTGGCACGTTTTAATTCTTTAATTTCACGTTCCATTTGCTTCATTTTTTCTTGGTCAGATATCTGTTGTACTTTGGCAGGATTTAGTTGATCCATATGCTTTAAATACCAAACACGCAATGTTTCAGGAGTACAACCCTTGCGCAGCATGCTGCTCAGGTGCAATAGCTGTGATTGCAGCCCAAGTAGAAGGATAATCTTTTTCAGATTCAATCAATAATTGAACCGCTCTTTCTCTGATTTCAGGGGTATATTTTGGTTTTGTCATTGGAACATTCTCTCAAGAAAGTTGGTCTCCGACAAACCCGGTACGGTTCAGTTTGTGCAACAAAGCTAAATTGAAATATCAAGACTAACAAGAAATTCAAATTGATTACTAATAGAGCGGCTCACGGCGCCCTATCTTTTAGAAAAACGTATCTGCCGATACATTAAACCGCTCAGACAATGCCTTAATATGACGAATATTCAGTTGGCGTTTACCACTTAAAATCTCAGAAATCACAGATTGGGTTGCAACTTCTGCTAAGTCAGACTGACCTAAACCATGTTGCTCCATCAAAAAAGCCAAAGCAGCACGACCATCCCCTTTAGGCATAGGAAGATGCTCATTTTCATAATCAGAAACCAAATCACCAAGCTGATGAATAAGCCCCATTAAAGGATTAGATTCGTCATCACCAACGGTATCTAAAAG
Organism: Acinetobacter sp. A1; assembly: GCF_012371315.1. Classification (NCBI taxonomy): domain Bacteria; kingdom Pseudomonadati; phylum Pseudomonadota; class Gammaproteobacteria; order Moraxellales; family Moraxellaceae; genus Acinetobacter; species Acinetobacter sp. A1. The sequence continues at coordinate 953 of NZ_JAAZQY010000067.1, read as the reverse complement.
TTCATCTAAAGCTTCAACAAGTGTATGAAAGTCGTCTTCATTTTCTGGCTTGCTGAGCAATGGTGCAACGTAGTGCCAGTGGTCTACGGCCTGTTTAATCATCGCGTTCATACTAACCTTCCTTCCAATGACCTTTGTCATATTCTTTATGGGACAAGACATGACGAATATACACACGTTTTGCTTGATACATCACGACGGCAATAAGTCGGATCTTGTTCCCGCCAATATCGAATACATGGAACTTTCCAACTTTATCGACAGCTGGAAAGAGCTGTTTCATCTCAGCAAAATCTTTCGGATCGTTTGCCTTTATGGTTCGATACCAACCATCTAATGCCGTTTCAGCCTGTGGCCACTTGTGCATTGCTTCTATAATTCTAGCGTGGGTGATCACATGCATAACATTTTATCGCATTTTGCTATAAATCAAGTATAAACAAATTATCGCATTTTGCAATATTGAAGGGCTAGGATGAATAAAGCGCCAAATGGCGCTTTATTAATTATCAGAGGCTTTGTTGCACACACCTATCTGTAAAGGCTTTTTCAGCGATATAATTTTCAAATGAAGAAGCCTACACACAAAATCTACCGCACAACCAATTGGCCCGCATATAACCGAGCACTCATGAGTCGCGGAAATATTGCCATTTGGTTTGATCCTGCTACGCAATGGTATGCTCCATCAAAAGGCAAACAAGGGCGAAATCAAACCTACTCCGACGCAGCTATCCAATGCTGCTTAATGATTAAATCCTTATTCCGTCTATCTTTACGTATGGTCACTGGCTTTGTGCAAAGTCTGATTAAACTCTGTGGTTGAGCAGCCCCGAATATCAGTGATATTCATAGCGTCAGTTACTTGTCTTTTTACATTGTAATCTGTTTTTCTAATTCAGCTATCCGTGCATTTGCATTAGTGAGTTGTGATTCCACATATTTGATCGAGC
>NZ_JAAZQY010000066.1:0-2709 GCF_012371315.1 Acinetobacter sp. A1 | reverse complement strand
ACCGCAGCATATCCCAATTGCTTGAGCTGGCTAATCAGTTCATTTTCAAGTTGATATTCGCTTTGTACTGTCATTTCCTTTCCCTCTAAAATCTTAAATTATTCACTTCAATGTTTGTTTAATTAAACTCAAGATATATTCTAAATTTTCTGTATCAGATACGTCTAATCTATAGTCACCAACTCCCCAATGACCAATCATTGATACATCTTTTAATAGCCCTTTAGGATCATCGATTGATCCCATTTTTGCATTCAAAGTCAAACGTAAGAATTTTCTCTGAATTTCGATATACGTGAAATTTCTTTTTGCTTTTTTGAATCCAATATAAAGTTTCTTAGGATTAATTTCTGAATCAGGCGACAAGTTAAGAATTGCATCACGAAACTGCTCGTACAATTCTTTAATATCATCAGACTTATCTGCAAGATGATGATCCTCATCATATTGCTGGATTTCTTTGGCAATCTTTTGAATATCTTCAGACTCAACCTTTTGCACTTGCTTGATTGAAGGGGCTGATTTGGCTTTCTGCAATGGATTGACTGAAACAATTCCACCTTGATAGCGTTTGATTTCCCACAGCTCAATGCCCAAATCTTTAAAATTGGTGGACTGCTTTTGAAAGTCGGTAAAGCTCGGTGAAACAAAGATGATTCGACTTTGTGACCAATCCACATCCTGACGTTTCAGCTGGTTGCTCTGGCTCTCATTGTACTCAACGATAAAATCTGCCTTATAGTCGAGCATCAGATTCAGATAAGAAACGCCTTGATCGATCACGCTATAATTGCGTTCTCGCTTATATTCGATAATTACGAAAGCTTGGCTTTCAGGATCGAAAGCCAGTGTATCAATACGGTTATTTTTAATGGTGAATTCAGACTTGATGAATTCCAGACCTGTAAAACTGTAAAGATTGTTTTCAAACAGGCTTTGAATTTCTCTTTCCAAACGAAAAGGATCTTCTGTAAGTTCTACTAATGACTGTGCTTGGGTTTGATAAAGCTGCATTAAAAATCTCGAATTATTTATTCTTCAAATGTTTGTCTAAGCGGATTCCTCAAAGAAACGCTATATAAAAGTTTTAATCTCTCAATTGTCATTGGAATACCATTTTCGGTTTTATGCAGCATTGCATGACAATTTGGGCAGACAGGTCTTAGATCTTCTTTAGGATCAACCTCATACTCTTCACCAATCGTATTTAATGGCTCAATATGATGTACATGGATAAAATCTTTAGCAAATGAGCCATAGGTATGTTCAAAGCTCATGCCACAGACATAGCAACGAGTCCCATAAATGGCAATACATTCAGCTCTCGCTTTGGGACATCTCTCATAGCCATTTACAGTAACAGTTAGTTTTTTGCCTTCAAAAAATTTGGGGCTATTCACACCTGCTTCATCAGGATAGTTGGTCTCTTCAACATTACTAAACTGGTCAGCAATATAACTAAGCAATTTTTTATGTGCTTCAACCTTATCTAAAGATTTACCTTTTACAAATTTAGTGGTCTTATGCGACTGCAAAGTATCTTTTGGTGTGATTAGACCTAGTTCGGCTAAATATCGTCTAGACAGTGATGCTTTCTCAACTTTTTCAATTGGTTGAATTAGAAAGTAATCACCTTTATATGCCTCTAATTCTTTTTGATCTAACCAATATTCTCTATCTTTTTCTGGCAAATCAGATTGACCTGCAAATCCAACAACTTGATATTGATATTGAATTTTTCCTATTGGCTCTGTCACATACAAAAATAGAATGTCATTAATTTGGAATTCAAAATCGTATTTTGCCCAACATATTTGATGTGCATCATGATAAGCACGATCTATATCATAAATTGCAGGATTAACAGGAAATAACCATTCAGACATGAGATCCCTCTACACAAACATCTGCTGCAACAAGCCTTTTTTCCAAGTTTTCGCTTGTTCAATTTGCTGTGCCACCACTTCAATTTTTTGATCAATCGCAGAGAGGAAATTGGCGATTTTGGTTTGTTCAGCTAATTGTGGCTTATGAATTGATAATGAACGAATTTGTCCCAAAGCCAAAAACTTTTGCGTGTTTCCTGCATTAAGCAAAGCTACTTGTTTAGCAAAAAAACTACTATTTAGATAATGGATTAGATAAATATTTAAAAGTTCATCTTTCTCTTTTATGAGTGCTACATTTTTTATAGCAAAACCATCTGAGTTTAAAAGTACTGGATTACCTATTGTTCCAATCATCCCAAAAATAATATCACCAATATTTACTGCTGAACGTTTATTAATATTTAAATAATCATCTTCAGAAATTAAATTGATATCAGTTAAATCAAGCTTCCCATTCTTAAGATTTTTTGAAGTAATGAGTGGATAACCGTCTTTAACATACGACGGAGAATCATGTGTTCCATCCCGAACATCAGAAACTTTACTTAAAGCAACCTCCTCCCACTCCCCAAACTCACTACCATCATCCGCTTTAAAACGAAGCTGCTGACTAAACAATTTTTGCATCATGCCTTGTTTATACTGGCTGAGTAGCGCATGTTTTTGCGTGAGTTGGCTAATCTTCTCATCCACTGCAGAAAGAAAAGAGGCGATTTTGGTTTGTTCTTCTTTGGATGGGAAACGAACAGGTTGCGAAACGTGCCAATGAGCAGGAAAAACAGGCGGCATGAACATCAACCCCAAGTCAGAGGGTCCAATC
>NZ_JAAZQY010000065.1:0-2751 GCF_012371315.1 Acinetobacter sp. A1 | reverse complement strand
TATTTGGCACGCCATTTATAAAAGGTAGCATTACTCATGCCGTGTTCACGGCAAAGGGTCGCTACAGGTGTGCCAGATTCTGCCTGTTTCAAGATGGACATGATCTGACTGTCAGTAAATTTAGATGTTTTCATGCAAAATCTCCTGCTCGTATCTTAAGAGAAAATTCTACTTTTAGATCCTATTATTTTTAGAGGGGATTACCGGACTAAAACGGTAGCTCAGTGCTAAATCAACACGATGATCTTCAGCTTGACTCATATCATGTACATAGCTTAATGACATATTCAGATCATCAAATAGCGTTCTACTTGCACGAATATTCAAGATTTTTTGATCATCAACTTCAGCGTGATTGTGGTATTTTTTTTCAATATAATTGAGTGAGACATTACCCAATATAGGTAATGCAGTCCTAGCGACATAAGCGATATTTTCTTGTTTGGGTAAATACGTATTATTTTGCCCATCCATACCAAGCATACGATATTCAGGACTATAGTGCTGCGATCTTAGCCCTATACTATACAGACCTTGATCTCTTTTAAATTCAGTACTAACACTGTATCCCTGACCAAAACTAGAATCACTAAAGACTGAATTAAGCTCAAACAGCCCTATAGAATTAAGATATTGCGTCCACAGCATGCCCACACTACTTAAATCACGGCTATAGTCAATGACGCCACCCAAAGAAAGCTTTTCTGTCACCCCTCTACGCAAATAACCAGAAACAAACCAATCACGGTAATCATCACTTTCTTCGCTATAGTTATAACGTAATTTTCCTGTCGCAATACTATAATTACTCAGTCCTTTTTTTAGTAATCTTTCATTTACAAAGATCGGAATTGTTTGAACTGTGCGATTACCAAGTACATCTTGCACCACTAATTCAGCATTACCCATGCCATTAAAATTGATACCACTATCAATTAAAAACTCACCCGGATTGACAGTCGTGTTGTAAACCTTATTACCATTAATAATTAAATCAACACTTGAGGGAACCAAAGCACTTCCACGCAGTGCAGGTGTATTCCAATAAACAAAGTCTTGTCTAGAGCTGTAATTTGTCCCCCATTTTACCCCCAAAAGTAATAGGGCTGACCTACGCCTGAATAAGGACTAACGGCATCACCCAATTGTAAACTGGTAATTTTTTTGGAAACTCAAATGTTATATTCGTGCTTAAACGTGTTTGGGTGAACTTATCATTTTCTGTATGATTAGAATAGTTTTCAAATAAATGTGTATGTGTCAATAAAGCATTACGCCAAAAAATACCAAAATCAGTCATGGCACTACTACGCTGAAAATTTTTACTCTTTTCAGAAAATAATTCATAATCAATAAAACCGCCCAAGCTAGGCAGTTGTGGCTGCTTTCCATTATTTATATTATTTATGTATTGGTTTTTCATATACACTGAACCAATATTTAATTTAATAATTTGTGTATCTTCATCTAAATCAATAATTATATTTTCTGCATCTAATAAGCATAACCTAGAATTCTCATCGTGAACCGTACCGGGTTTGTCGGAGAGTCAATATTCTGAGAGACTACCCCGATGACAAAATTAAAATATACCCCTGAAATCAGAGAAAGAGCGGTTCAATTATTGATTGAATCTGAAAAAGATTATCCTTCTACTTGGGCTGCAATCACAGCAATTGCGCCTAAGATTGGTTGTACTCCTGAAACACTTCGTGCCTGGCATCAAAAGCATTTAGATCAGCAAAATCCTATTAAAGTACAACAGATATCTGATCAAGAAAAAATGAAGCAAATGGAACGTGAAATTAAAGAATTAAAGCGTGCCAATGAAATTCTACGTAAAGCAGCCGCTTTTTTCGCCCAGGCGGAGCTCGACCGCCCACACAAATAATGGTGGATTTCATCCATAACAATAAAGATCGATATGGTGTTGATGCGATTTGTAGGATTTTACCGATCGCAGCTTCAACCTATTACCGAACTTTAGATCTCGCGGACAATCCAGAACATCGAGCGAAACGAGATCTACATGATGAGCATCATGCTGAACAAATTAAACGAATTTGGAAAGAAAGTTCAGGTCGATATGGTGTGCGTAAGGTCTGGCAACAATTGAAACGTGAAGGTTATGTTATCGCACGTTGTACAGTTGCTCGATTGATGCAGAAGCTAGGTATACAAGGTGTTTGGCGCGGTAAGAATAAACAAACTACCCGTAGCCGGGATGACCAAAAACGGGCAGATGATTTAGTGAAACGTAATTTTAGTGCTGATCATCCAAACCAACTATGGGTCGGTGACTTTACGTATATTCAAACTCATTCAGGCTGGGTCTATACCGCCTTTATTATTGATGTGTTTTCACGAGCAATTGTTGGATGGAAAGTATCTACACGGATGAATACAGATATGGTGCTCGATGCATTGGAGCAAGCATTGCATGATCGCGGCATGCCAAAGAATGTGATTCATCATTCCGACAGAGGTGTGCAATATCTTTCCATTCGCTATACCAATCGTTTAGAAGCAGCAAATTTACGAGCATCAGTCGGTACGACTGGTGATTCATACGATAATGCTCTGGCTGAAACGGTGAATGGCTTATACAAAACAGAGGTGATTGAATATCTAAAAGCAGATTGGCAAGGTTTAGCAGATGTACAACTTGCGACACTAAACTGGGTAGATTGGTTCAATAAAAAGCGTGTACACAGTGCACTGGGTTATGTATCGCCTTTTGAGTTTGAAGCA
>NZ_JAAZQY010000064.1:0-2826 GCF_012371315.1 Acinetobacter sp. A1 | reverse complement strand
GGTAAGCAGAGTTTTTGAAACGTAAGGCCTTTGAATAAGACAAAAGGCTGCCTCATCGCTAACTTTGCAACAGTGCCCTCGCGATGACATCGCCCAGCGGCTGGCCATCATCCTGTGCATCGACCAGGGCGCCCCCGATCTCGGCGAAGGATTTCAGGGTGTCACGCACCACCCCCGCTTCGTCTGCGACCTTTGCATGGCAAATACGCTCCGAAGCACGGTAGAGACGGCCGACGATCCGGTCGTGGGTTTCGACCACTGCGTCGGCCAACATCGCCTGCCATTCCGAGACGCAAACAGCCAAGATCGCAAGCCGCCTGTCCTCCGGGAGATCGCGCATGCCGTCGGCATAATACCGTTCACCCTGCCTGCGCAGACGAGTCACCCGATGGGCAGGAACGCCGGCAAGCAGATCCTCGGGGAGATCGACGCGTTGCAGATATTCGAGCCGGTCGAGCAGCCGGTTGGCCGACGAAGAGTTCGAGCCAGGCTCGAACTGGCGCAGCCACACAAAACGGGTCACCCGATCATCAGCCGTCTCCTCGAGCAATGCCAGCAACTGTTCTCGGATCGACATAGGCAGCCGACTGGCGATCCTCGTCTCGATGCGTCGCTCGGCATCGACGAGAGCCGCGGCACAAAGCCGCTCGATCGTGGATGTCGCGGGAAGGACAGTGCGGGTGCGTCGGCACTCGGCTACGAAGCGACGGGCGATATCCTCGTTCGACACCGCCATCTCGGCTTCTCGGAACAACCATTCCTTCAGCTCGCTCGCACCACGTCCGGAGAAGGTGCGGAAGCCGTAGAGCCCCCGTAACTCGGCAAGATGCTCGTGCCGTGTTTCCTCGCGGGCAGCATAGTCTACGAGATCGTCGGCACCCAGGCCAAGCTGCGCTCCGATAAATTCGATGACCTCTGCAGGGATCAGTTCGCCTGGAGCCAGCACCCGGCCGGGATAGCGCAGGACACACAATTGCAGGGCGAAGCCGAACCTGTTGTGAGCGCGCCGACGCAGCCTGATATGCCCAAAGTCTTCATCACTCAGCGTATAGTGCTTGAGCAAATCCGTCTGTGAAGTCGGCAAGCGCAACAGCGCGTCTTTCTGCCGATCGGTTAGAGTGACGCGACGCGGCATACATGTTCCTTTTTCAAAATCTGATAGCGTTCAAGACGCTTTGTTTATGAAGCTGGTTGAGATACATTTCCAGAGGTCAATGCAATCGTGGCCGAAGCGCCGCCTCAAACCAACGTTTGTGATACATGCTGATCGGATATGCCCGCGTCTCCAAAGCCGATGGCTCGCAGTCTCTCGACCTGCAGCACGACGCCTTGCGCGCCGCAGGTGTCGAACGGGACAATATCTATGATGATCTTGCTTCCGGCGGTCGTGATGATCGCCCTGGCTTGACTGCCTGCCTCAAGTCATTGCGTGACGGCGATGTGCTGGTGGTCTGGAAGCTCGATCGCCTCGGACGATCGCTTGCCCATCTGGTCAACACGGTGAAGGAGCTGTCAGACCGCAAGATCGGCCTGCGGGTTCTGACTGGAAAGGGCGCTCAGATCGACACCACGACTGCGTCCGGTCGCATGGTGTTCGGAATCTTCGCCACCTTGGCCGAGTTCGAGCGGGATCTGATCCGAGAGCGCACCATGGCGGGTCTCGCCTCCGCGAGAGCGCGCGGTCGCAAGGGCGGACGAAAATTCGCGCTCACCAAAGCTCAGGTGCGTCTCGCGCAAGCCGCCATGGCCCAGCGCGATACTTCAGTTTCCGATCTCTGCAAGGAACTCGGCATCGAGCGCGTCACTCTCTACCGATATGTCGGTCCCAAAGGCGAGCTCAGAGACCATGGAAAGCATGTTCTCGGACTTACGTAGCAACTCGTTTCTTTTCGCAGGTTGAGCCACAGAGGTGGATCAGGAAATTTGAACAACACTTATAAGTGATATTTTGCTCCCCAAATGATGTTATAAACATCAATATATGGAGTATTTTATGACACGTAGACCAAGAAGAAATCATTCAAATGACTTTAAAGCTAAGGTAGCACTTGCTGCGATTAAAGCAGAAAAAACACTTGCTGAATTGAGTGCTGAATTTGATGTTCATCAAAACCAAATTATTGACTGGAAAAATCAATTGATCTCAGCTTCCTCGCAAGCTTTCGATCAATCAAAAGCTCCATCAGAACCCCCCATTGATCTTAAAAAGTTACATGCAAAAATCGGTGAGCAGGCATTAGAAATTGATTTTTTAGAAGGTGTGTTGAAGAAACTGGGCCGCTTCAACCACAAAAGTTAATCGACGACTCACTTCAGATTTCAGTATCTAAGCAAGCTAAGCTGCTGAAAGTCTCCCGTGGTTGTTATTACTATCGCCCAAAACCTGTGAGTGAATCAGATCTGAAGCTGATGCGCTGTATGGATGAGTTACATATGCAATACCCTTTTGCAGGTAGCCGTATGATGCGTGATTTATTGAATCGTCAAGGACATCATATAGGACGACGTCATACACGTACTTTAATGAAGAAAATGGGCATTAATGCGTTATATCGTAAACCAAATCTAAGTCAGGCCAATCAAGCTCACCGTAAATATCCATATCTGCTCAAAGGATTGGCTATTCAGCGCAGTAATCAAGTGTGGTCTACGGATATAACGTATATCCCTATGGCAAAAGGCTTTGTTTATTTATGTGCTGTGATTGATTGGCATAGCCGCAAGGTACTTGCGCATAGAGTATCGATTAGTATGGAGGTTACATTTTGCATAGAAACATTAAATGAAGCTATTGAAAAATATGGCCGACCTGAAGTCTTTAATACA
>NZ_JAAZQY010000063.1:0-3317 GCF_012371315.1 Acinetobacter sp. A1 | reverse complement strand
CCCACTTGTTTTTAGGTGGGAACTAAATTAAGGCTTATAGGATCGCTTGGTAAGGCTGTGTTAGCCGGATGCTTACACTAAACAGTGATTCTTACTCATTGTTTGAATATTCAAAACAAGAAAAGCCTACACTTGCAGGCTTTTCTTATACAACTTAAATAAATTGTGCTTTTATAGACTGATGTTTCTTACCAGTCCAAGCCACTCAAATACAATATCAATTAAACATCCAACATCGAATTTAAGGTCTCAACCACATTCTTGGATTTTACCACAGACTGTAACCCAACCAATGCAGCTTGTACTTGGCTACGTTGTGGCTCTGCCAAGGTGTACCAACGCGATAACACTTGCAATAACCTTGCACCGACAATTGGGTTTTTCTCATCTAAATACTTGGCCAAGTCGATAAAATGCTGAACACCAAAACTCCAAGTATTCACAGGATTACTGTTTAATCCACCGCTCACTGAGCGAATACGGTTAGGTGTACCCAAATCATAATCTGGATGTGCAGTTAACGCCTGAATGGTTGCAGCTGTCGCTTTTGGATGGGATGCCTGTACCATAAACCATTGATCCAATGCTAAAGCTTCATCTTTAAAACGAGTATAAAAATCTTCTAAAGCAGCTTTGGCTTGCGGTGCATCATTCCATACCAGCACACGCAAAGCACCTAATCGTTCAGACATATTGCGTGTATGTTTATACTGCTGTTCAGCCAATGCAAAGGCTTCAACATCACCCTGACGTGCCATCAACGCCAACATAATATTTTTTAATGCACGCACACCCATCGCTTGAGAGAACTCTGGCTGCATATCAGGGTCTAACGCCAAATAGCTTTCTTTGCAGAATGTTCCCAATTCACGCGCTAAGGTATCTAACAGTGCATTACGTTGTTCCTGAATTTTTTCAGGCTGATAGTCCTGATCAATACGGCTGCCTAAGTAACCTTCTGATGGTACATCAAAAAGCCGTGAAGCTAACAACGGATCTTTTTCAATCAATGCAGGCATCGTATTTTTCATAGCTTGCAAATAAGTATCTGCCGCATAGCCATTTAACAAAATACGTTCCAACAGTGTCTGTGCCGCTTGCCACTGGTTAAAACCATTGGTTTCATATTGCATCAGGAATGCCAATTCTTCATTGGAATAATTAAATTCCAAATTCACAGGTGCTGAGAAGTTTCGTAGCAAAGAGACAATCGGTTTTGCTGTTACGCCGCTAAACTCAATATTTGCTTGCATCTGATCAAATAAATACACGCCATCTTGTACATCATTTTCAACCAAAGCATCTGAGTGCAAAGTATATCGCTCACCAGTTTCAGCATTAAATAAGGCTAACGCTACAGGAATAGGCAATGCTTTTAAGTTTGGATATTTAGCATTGCTTTTAAGGCTTTGTTTCAGGTTTAAACGATAGACTTGTTTGGTTGCATCATATTCGCCTTGAACTTCTAACTTTGGTGTGCCCGGCTGATTGTACCAAGTCAAGAAATTGGATAAATCCACACCTGAACCTGCACTTAGAGCATTTACCCAATCTTCAACCGTGACCGCCTGTCCATCGTGACGACGGAAATATTCATCACTACCTTTACGGAATTTTTCTTTGCCTAACAAAGTAGACATCATGCGATTAATTTCCGCGCCTTTTTCATACACGGTTGCCGTATAGAAGTTATTAATTTCCACAAAATGGTCTGGACGTGGTGGATGTGAAAGTGGGCCAGAATCTTCAGGGAATTGATGCGCTTTTAGTACTGCTACATCATCAATACGCTGTACTGCCGCAGACTGTAAATCTTCAGAGAAAGATTGATCACGGAAAACGGTTAAACCTTCTTTCAAACATAGTTGGAACCAGTCACGACAAGTAATACGGTTCCCTGTCCAGTTATGAAAATATTCATGTGCAATGACAGACTGCACACGCATAATTGCGGCATCTGTGGTGTATTCTTCATCTGCCAACACACATGAGGTATTGAAAATATTCAGACCTTTATTTTCCATTGCGCCCATATTAAAAGCACTAGTCGCCACGATCATATAATTGTCTAAATCATACGGTAGGCCATAATGCTCTTCATCCCAACGCATAGAATGTTTCAGCGCTTGCATTGCGATCTGGCATTTTGGAATGTCTTTTTCTTCTGCATAAATTTCCAATGCAACATTACGGCCTTCTGAGGTCACATAATGGTCTTTCAATACAGCTAAGTCACCAATCACGCAGGCAAACAAATAACTCGGTTTTTTGGTAGGATCTTGCCATACCGCATAATGGCGTCCCTCGCCCGCTTCACCTGTTTCGAGCAAGTTACCATTGGCCAGTAATACAGGAAATTTTTTGTCAGCTTCGACACGTGTAGTAAATACCGACAACACATCTGGACGGTCAGGGTAAAAGGTAATTTTACGAAAACCTTCTGGCTCATTTTGGGTCACAAATAAATCTGAGCTCGCCTGATACAAACCTTCAAGTTGCGTATTACTTTCAGGGTGAATAATAACCACTGTTTCCAAAGTGAGCTGATCCGGTGCATGACTAATGGTTAATTGCTCACTATCTAACTCATAGTCACTATCAGTAAGTAACTTTCCATTTATACGAATTGATTGTAATTCAAGATCACGACCAAGTAAGACTAAATCACCCGCTGTTTGGCGTTGCATCACTAATTTAGCACTCACTTGAGTGTGTGCATCATAGACCTGAATATCTAATTCAACTGAATCGACCAAGAATGAAGGCTTTTGATAATCTTTTAAATAAATGGTCTGGTTGGCTTCCACGACTGGATTTTCTGCAATATTCATTCTGTCCTCATTCTTTGTCGCAATGCGCTTGTTTTTGTGAAGTTTGTTCGATCATACGACAACTTTCAGCATCTGTCTGTGCATAATCGCTCTAAATCATATCTGCTTATATGGGCACACACGCTGAACTTTTCAATCTTGAATGGATTAATGCTGAGCAATCAATAAGGGATCATGCAGTCACTTAAACTGAATAGCTCAGAATGATACAAACGGCATATTTGTTTACAGTGGCTTAAGAGCTTATAGAAAGAAAAAAACATACATTTTTTGCATATCACTACATTTTGTGCACAGTTCTTGCTTTGATAAATATCAAACTTGGCAGCATACTTATTTCTTACTTTATGCTTGAGTTCAAGTTTGAACACAGATCAACATGACCTGTAAATCAAACAAACCACAATGCAGAGTAATTAACTATAACTAAAAATATAGACAAATATTTGCATAAGTGCTCATTTTGTCTATGTCGATTCAGTAGTG
>NZ_JAAZQY010000062.1:0-3482 GCF_012371315.1 Acinetobacter sp. A1 | reverse complement strand
ACACAAGTTGTTCTTCATAATCTCTTAATGATCTTATTTTCACTTCGTCAGTGAAAATATAACGCAAAACTTTCTCTGCAACTTAACCCTGTGAGCTAAGTTACTTAGTTGTTTCGCGTCGGGATGGGTGCATTATAGGGCAATTTCCTACACGTGCAAGTGCTTTTAACTGCTTGTTTTCACGAGTGTTGCATTTTTACGCACCATATTGGCTCATAAATACACAAACCACCCTATAAACACTTAATTTTAAATAAAAATATATTTTTTATGTTTTTATCATCAATATTTGCTTATTTTGCAGCAAGCGCAGGCTTTACCGTGACACTTAGAATTTTAACCGCTTGTTTAGGTACATTTTGGTGCATCCCATAGTTGCCCGTCGGTACTTTCACAATACGATCTACCACATCCATACCTTTAGTGACTTTACCAAATACCGCATAACCTGCATTTCGAGGGCTTCTATTTAAGAAGTCGTTATCTGCCACATTAATAAAGAATTGGCTGCTTGCAGAATCGGGATGATTCATACGTGCCATTGCTAAAGTACCGCGCGTGTTCTTCAAGCCATTGCCTGATTCATTGCGAATGGTCGCTTTGGTTGGTTTTTCTTGCATCTTGGCATCCATACCACCACCTTGCACCATGAAGCCTGGAATCACACGGTGGAAGATTGTGCCGTTATAGAAATTTGACTTGGCATAATCTTCAAAGTTTTTTGCAGAAATAGGCGCTTTGTCATTAAACAACTTAATTTCTATATTGCCCATGCTAGTTTTCATTTCAATAATGCTGTTTGCCGCCATTACATTAAAGCTCATCGCCATTGTGGCAAGTGTGAACATACTTTGTTTTAACATTTACTTGGCAATCCATCTGTGTTGTATTCGGAATTCGTCTATATTAATAAGATTACGAAAATAAATCAGTGGCTATTTTTTATCACGCTGGAAAACTTATGTATAAAAATAATTCAGATCATACCGAGCTGTGTTTGCCACCTTGGTTGTTGCAAGGTGAAGCCTATATTTTAAATTATTGGCTCAGCTCCTCTGCTTTAAAACAGGCACAGATTTTTGGCTTAACACCTTCAACGTTTGGGCGCGTGGTACAAATCATGTTGGTACGCTATGCACAAAGTCCAATTGGTGCCTATGATGAACTGCTGATTTTAGATCATCCCGTATTGCAGCAACGTGTGTTATCCAATATTCCCAAGATTTTTGTTTCCACAGAATCTTCTGTCCAGCATGGGCAACAACTTTGGGGAATTCCTAAAGAATTGGTCACATTTGAATGGCAGGCGCATACTCAGCAAAGCACTTGTACCATTCGACAGGCAGATTTAGAACTCCGTATTCGATTTGAGCAGCATGTAAAAGGTCGATGCATCAATGTAAATAGTCAGTATCTGCCCGCAGCATTATTAAAGATCACACAAATCTGGCAAGGTAAATCTTATTGCTTTAGTCCTTCATTTCGTGGTCAATTGATACCACTGAAACAAGTTTCTTGGCTGCCTAATCCCTCATTATTTCCAGATGTTTCTCAGGCACGTTTATTGACTGGCTTTTACGTGCCTGAGTTTGAACTGATTTTTCCTGAAGCCAAAATTTATTCTAAGAAATAAAGTTCCACGTGAAACAAATTGAACCCATAGATACAGATTTTAATGGCGAGGACGATCCCAAAACTTTCTAAAGTTTTTACACATTTCAATGCTGAGTTTTTTTGCACGGCTCGACACAAAACTCAGGTTAATAAAGCCATGTGCCTGATCTAAATATTCAACATACTTAGCCGTCACCTGATTTTGACGTAATTTATGTGCATAAATTTCAGCTTCATCGTGCAGCACATCGTGCCCTGCTGTAACCACAAAAGCAGGTGCTAGTTTTTTCAACTTTCCAAAAGTTGGAGAAATAATCGGATCATCCAAAGCCACTTGGTGCTGCGTAGCGTAGTGATGCGTCACGAAATCTATATCTTGCTCTGTGAGCACCAAGCCATCTTTATAGGCAAAAAATGAAGGGTGTCGGCTTTTAAAATCCAATGCAGGATAAATCAGGAACTGCGCTTCGGGTGCATAGGCACTGTGCACACTACGCTGCGCAACCACTGCCGCAATATTACCGCCAGCACTATCACCCGCCACCGCAATACGGTTTTTTAAAATTTTCATTTGACGACGATGTTGATAAGCCCACGCCAAAGCCTCTTCACAGACCTGAATAATCTGCTGTGGACTGGCTTCAGGTGCAAGCGGATACGCCACACTCAACACTTGCGCATTGGCATGCACTGCCATCAAACGGCAGAATTCATCATGGCTATCTAAACCACCCACCACAAAACCACCACCATGATAAAACACAATTAAAGGCAGTTTCTTATGCGGTGCAGGATGATAATAACGTGCTGCAATATCACCGCTGGGTAAATTTAAGCGAACCTCTTCCACACGCTTGACTGCTGTAGGCGTACTGGCAATAGATGCGATTTGACGGTCAAATTGCTGTCTGGACTGAATGGGGTCTGCACCAATAAAACCTATTTTACCTTGCTTTAATTGTGCCGCCATCATGCATTTAATAAAAGGATCAAGGTCAGGATATTGATAAGGATAAGACAAGGCCTGCGCTAAGGCTTCATGCGCTCTGTCAGGCAGTTTATTTAAAAGACGTGCAGCCGTTCCCTGCCCTTTGTGCAACCTCTGTTTAAGCGATGAATTCAAGATTTGCATGATTGTTCCTTTTTATATGCGTAAATTCTTCATCATTTCTTCATGATTAAATGCAAAATGACCATTTTGTTATACAAGTGCTTCAATCGTTATACATATCTAAACTTTGTATACGCTAACCTGCTTTTATGACGCTGTCATTGACAATTTAGCTGCCCATTATGCATGTTTCTTGCAAATTCATAGATTGGCTCAGGAGGTGGAACATGGCTAAAAAACTGATATTACTCTCATGCGCTACTGCTTTTTTAGCCGTAGGCTGTGTCGCATTTCCTGAAGATGGTTACTACGATGGTCGCTATGATCCTCGTTATGAACGCCACTATGATTATGATGATCGACGTTATGACTATGATCGTCAGCGTTGGGAATACCAACAACGCCAACAACGGGTAGACTTAGAACGTCGCAAGCGTGAAATTGAGCGTCGTGAATGGGAGCAAAACCGACAAAAGCAATTGCAACAGCAACGGCAAAAACACGAGCAAGAACGCCAGCGTTTAGCTGAGCAACGTAAACGACTTTCGGAACAACAGCGCAAGCAGCTTGAACAAAAACGCAAACAGCAAGTCGAAGCTGAACGTAAAAAACGTGAAGATATACGTAAACGCATGCAACAACAGCGTGATGCACAACAAAAACGCTGGCAGGAAAACCGTAAAGAGTAATTAACTATAACTAAAAATATAGACAAATATTTGCATAAGTGCTCATTTTGTCTATGTCGATTCAGTAG
>NZ_JAAZQY010000061.1:0-4452 GCF_012371315.1 Acinetobacter sp. A1 | reverse complement strand
ACGCAAAGGCCAGGCCTCAGCATTTTATTATGGTGATCCCCTGGGCGAAATGCGCCTGGTAAGCAGAGTTTTTGAAACGTAAGGCCTTTGAATAAGACAAAAGGCTGCCTCATCGCTAACTTTGCAACAGTGCCGTTTTTCTTATCTCTAAAATCCAACCTGTCCACAATGTGGTTAAAGTTGGTATGTAATTTCGCATAAGAAATTTTATGTTAAATGGATTCAATCTCTGTCATCAAAGTCAGCATTAATTCTATCGACAGTCCATTTTACTGTATTGTTATCTAAGTAAAAAAAATCTCTATTTAAAATATCATCTTCAAAAATTAAGCCATTAACATCTAGCTTCCCTTCTTTTAAATATCCAATAATTTCATATCTTAGACTATTATCTATTTGCTTAATTTGATGGAAATAATGTGTTTTCTCAATAAGGTAATCATCAAAAATAGTAGCTTCTAAATCTATAAGGTAATTTTTTTTGAGATCAATACATGAGGGTATTGAAGAACTAAATACCTCTAGAATTTCATTACGAACCTTAATTTTTAGAATGAATTCGAGATTCTCATTACATTCTATGATTTGAGCTATATATTTCACTTCGATTAAGATTTCCTAAAATTAACATAATACACGTTATACGAATTCCCAAGGCATGGCTTTTAGTCATGCTTTTTTTATCAAAAGACTATACCTGAATGATAGCGAGCCAAATCGCATACAATATCTATCATTAGACTTAATGCAATAATTAAATGATAGTATTATCATTAATCTAATAGAATTAAGATTAAATGATAGAAATGAATACACGTATTTATCTACGAGCTTCAACTAAAGATCAAGATGCAGAAAGGGCTTTGCAGATTCTTCAGGATCTAAACCAAAACTTGAATTTGGGTGAAACCATTGTGTACGTGGAAAACTATAGTGGTACGAAGTTAGACCGACCTGAATTGAATAAGCTACTGTCAGAAGCAAATCAAGGTGACACATTGTTAGTTGAAAGTATTGACCGCTTATCACGCCTAACCCAACGAGATTTTCAAGAGCTGAAGCGCAGGATCCAGGAGAAGGGACTTCGTTTAGTCGTAGCAGATCTTCCTACTACCTACCAAATGATTCAAACCAGTGACAGCATTACTCATTCAATCTTGGAACTCATCAACAATATGTTGATTGATCTTCTGGCAACAATGGCCCGCCTAGACAATGAGAAACGTATAGAACGTATTAAGCAGGGCCTGGCACGTTCGGGTTACAAACCAACAGGCAAGAAGGCAAATGAGGCTAAACATAAACGAATAAAAGAATTGCTAGTAGTTGGCAATATGACTAAGGAAGAAATTGCCAAAGCAGTGAATTGTGGAGTTGCAACTGTCTATCGAGTTGCTAAAGTTATCTAAAAGAGGCTTATCTCAACGCGCCCCCAATGGGGCACCGCTGCATTCAGGTTACTTCACATAAGAAATTTTATGTTAAATGATTGTTAGAAATGCCCCTTGATCGAGGCATTTTCTATAAAGAATACTAAAAACTAATTAAAGCCAACCAAGTTTCAAAACAAGGCAGTTCTCAGCAATCATATTTTTAAATTATATAACTCCCAACTGAGCTTTTGCTCCAACGATAAGGCTTTCATTTTGAGTTTCTAAGGCAAATAAACCATACATCAAAGGAGAGGCCGCTGCTCTTTCTAAAGTCTGTTCATATAGTTTATTCCAAACTTTACCCCCTAGTTTTTCATACTCGATGATTAGAGTTTTGAGGCTTTCTTCTCCAAACAAAGTTACATGCCCAGCAAAATCAATCGCTGGGTCATCTATATGGGCTGTTGACCAATCAATAACGCCTGAAACAGCTCCATCCTTTGAAGCTAGTACATGCCCAGCATATAAATCGCCATGTATAAATTGGGTGAAATCTGCCCATAGAACATCATTATCCAACCATTTTCTGTAGCGGGTTTCCAATTGCTCACTTATACCAATTTCAGATTTTACTAACTGCAAATTGTTTGCTATTTCAGGTCTTAAATCTGAAGGTTTCATAATTTTCAAATCATTTTCCCGAACTTCTTTTTCAGGAATACTATGGATTTCAAATAAGGTTTTTGCCAAAGATGTTATGTATTTCGGGCTATCTTTGTCCATATTCCAAATTATTTCATAGGTTTCAGCATCCAAATTTAAAACAGGATTATCTTTAAGTATGGGATAAGCCACTAATTCTGTAGATGAAATTCTCCAATCAGGAACCTCTACAGAAAGATGTTTTTTTACCAATTCTAAAATGCGTTTTTCTTTCTTGATTTGTTCCCTCATGCCATCACGACGAGGAATACGCAGCAACCATTGTTGCCCCTTTGTATCAAGAGCAAAAACGACCTTAAAATCAATGCCCATTTCATTGAAATTCATTTTGTCCGTAAGCAACAAGCCGTGTGCTTCAGCAAGTGATTGAATATCTTGAATTGTCATTTTTAATTTCCTTTAAAGAGTTCAATAATTAATGTTCGGATTAGATTGGCTATCATTAACAATCTCTCTCAAAAGTCTTGATGATTTTGTGGTCTTTGATCTCGTAGATAATGTCAGCAATATTATCGACCAATTGCTTGTCATGAGATACGAAGATAATAGTTCCTGCATAGGACTTCATCATTGTTTCTAATGCGGCAATACTTTTTAGGTCAAGATAGTTTCCTGGTTCATCCATAAGCAAAATATTATATTTTCCTAAAAGCATTTTGGATAAAAGCAGTTTGATGATTTCACCTCCCGATAAGTCGGATAAGTTTTTTTGAATATCATTCGCTCCGATCCCCATTGAAGCCAATACTGCACGAATTTCCGCAACTGTGTACTCGCACTCTTCCTGCATAAAGGAGAGCACAGATTTATGCGTGTTAAATTTATATCCTGTTTGTGTAAAGTAGCCAATTTCAGCTTTTGGAGATATGGTTAATCCATCAGCACGTTCTGATATCATTTTTAACAAGGACGTTTTCCCTGTTCCATTCGATCCAGTTATAGCGACTTTAGCGCCAAGCGGTATTATAAAGTTAGCGTCATCAAAGATAGTACGGCTACCAAATTTTAAGCTCAGACCATCTGCCGTAATCGGGAACTTATTGTGCAGTTCTAGGGCTGAACTTTGACGAAAACGAATAGAACGCAAATGCTCTGGTGCTTGAATATCTTCTAATGCAGCCAAACGCTTTTCCATACTCTTAGCTGCCTGATACAGTTTTCTTTGCTT
This sequence comes from Acinetobacter sp. A1, assembly GCF_012371315.1. NCBI lineage: Bacteria > Pseudomonadati > Pseudomonadota > Gammaproteobacteria > Moraxellales > Moraxellaceae > Acinetobacter > Acinetobacter sp. A1. The sequence continues at coordinate 1,188 of NZ_JAAZQY010000061.1, read as the reverse complement.
GGTGCCAGTCATTTTTGCATGCCCAAGTCGTCCAGCACTTTCGGTAGAGTTTTTGGATTTTTCTCCTTTTTTCTTATTGTCTAATCGATTAGCTTGCTGGCGTTTTTCTTGCACAGCAGATTCTAATCGCTCCCGTTCCTTCATCATCAGCTCATATTCTACGGCTTGGTGTTGTCGCTCTTCTTCTTTTTGACGCAAGTAATCCGAGTAACCACCCCAATATTCCGTAATTTTACCGTCTTTTAACTCCCATATCTTGTCTACAACCATATCAAGAAAATATCGGTCATGACTGATAACAAGTAATGCTCCATCAAATGCTTTAAGTTGACCAATAAGTAGATCTATTCCATTGAGATCAAGGTGGCTGGTTGGTTCATCCGCTAGAATGCCATGTACTTGTTGGGAAAATGCGGCAGCAATTTTTGCACGAGTTTCCTCTCCGCCACTCATTGTGTCGTTTTGTACATTGGAAACACCAAGGCGAGATAACATTGCCCGGTCTTCGACCGTTTCTATTTCGATTCCGCCCAGTTGGCTGATATGTGCAAAATCACCAAAACGCTGTAATGTCGCTTCGGCTAAAACAATTTCGCCATTAAGTACTTTGAGTAAACTACTCTTTCCTGCTCCGTTATCACCCACAAGACCAATACGGTCATAAGAGTGAATTTCCAATTCATCAATATCCAAAACATCACGCCCAGCATAATCCAAGCGTATGTTTCTCGCTTTAATAATTAAACTCATTTTTATTTACTCCTGTTTAGCTCTTGAAATTTTTTATGCAGCAAACAGGATTTAGGTGAAAACAAAAGCTAGCATCACAGTGTCCTCCCAAAAAAAAAGCTATTCATCCACAGGGTGGACAAATAGCTAGTCAATTAAGTTATAACTGGAAACTATGCACTAAAAGCATACTTATAAATTAAGCATACTTTTACTTTATATATCCGCATATATTCTTAAAGACACAACAAAAGCCCACCATTATAAAATAGTGTCACTATGCAAATAGTTGTGTCTTAACGAATGCGGATAGAATGCATAAACTTACCTAAAAAATAAAATTCAGTTTTATGATAACTTTACTGTTAAAAGAAGTCTAGACGGCACTGTTGCAAATAGTCGGTGGTGATAAACTTATCATCCCCTTTTGCTGATGGAGCTGCACATGAACCCATTCAA
>NZ_JAAZQY010000060.1:0-4688 GCF_012371315.1 Acinetobacter sp. A1 | reverse complement strand
ACTATTAGGGATTGACTACTAACTATTAGGGATTGACTACTAACTATTAGGGATTGACTACTAACTATTAGGGATTGTTTTATCTAATATATTAGTATAAATTATATCTAATACTTAAAATGAATACAGAATTATGCAAAATGAATTAGTAGTGAAATCGAACCAAGTTATTGAGGCTAGTTATCGCCTATCTGTTGTTGAACAGCGTGTTGTTTTATCGGCTATCGCCAAGATACCTAAAATGTGTGAAGTGTCAGATGATGAAATCTATACTGTCAGTATCCAAGACTTACAGGCTTTAGGGGTGCATGAGAAAACAGCTTATAGGGACTTAAAAGAAGCTGTAAACCGCTTGTATGAGCGTTCTATTAGCCTAGTTATTGATGAAAAACTGATAAAAATGCGTTGGGTTCAACGTATAGAGTTTACAGAAAATCAGAGTATTGTTGCTCTTAGGTTTTCTAAGGATATATTGCCATTTATATCCAATGTAAAAGCGAATTTCACTCAATATATGCTATCTGAAGTAGCAAAAATGCAGGGGGCATACTCTGTACGCATCTATGAGCTACTAACTCAATATAAATCTGCTGGGGAGCGTTCAATAGCCATAGATGATTTAAGAATAATGCTAGATTTAGGCTCAAGATATAAAACAACGGGGAATTTAATTGCTTGGGTTATAGACCCATCCATTAAAGAAATTAACGAACAATCAGATTTAAAAGTTACGGCAATACCTCAAAAAACAGGGCGTAAATTTACCCATATAAAATTTACGATTAAGCAGAAACAAAAACCTAAAACACTAGACCCTAAACGAGATCCAAACACACCCGACTTTTTTATCAAAATGACTGATGCACAGCGTCACTTATTCGCTAATAAAATGTCTGAAATGCCTGAAATGTCTAAGTATTCTCAAGGTACAGAAAGCTATCAGCAATTTGCTGTTCGTATCGCTGAAATGCTTTTAGAGCCTGAAAAATTCAGAGAGCTTTATCCAATTTTAGAAAAATCAGGATTTCAGCCATGATTAAATTAAATAACCTATCAACCGATCTAAAGCATGTGACCGTTGAATACCTCGACATCGTAAATTATGAAATTGCGAGGGAAAATATATGCGGTTATATCTTCCTATTATCCCGACTATCCAAAGATGCCGAACCCACCGAAAAAATGCAGATGGAAAGCAAAATACAGGACTTAATTTACTATCGAGATAATTTACAGATAGAAGACAAGGACAATATTCAAAAGGTTTTAAATACGCTCATTCCAGAGTATCAAGCCGAACAAAACAACCAAACAGCTAAGAAAAATTAGGCTTCAATGTCGGGCAACTCAAAAAGCTGTCGATCTCTATTTTCTGTTAAATATTCGTTGAGTTCAGCGAGTATTTTTTCTTTATTGGCTTCATTTGCCTGCATTTTCTTAATCAAGTAAGAACCGAGCAAAATTTTACGCCGAGTATCATCCTTACGCTCCTGTTCTTTCTTTTTGGTACGTTCTCTTGCTTCAATAGCCTGTTTCTGTGCTTTTAACTGTTTCAGCTTCTCTAACTGGGCTTCAATTTTCTTTTCGATATTTTCAGCAGATTTAGTCATAACGGTTAATTTCGGAATATAGAAAACCACTCAAGCATAAGACCCTATGAATTGAAATTCAAGCGGGTAATATGCTATCGTGTTTTTCATGAAATGCGCACTTACGACTTGAATTTCATTCAAGTCATCGTTGCGTAAGGGGAATCCCCTTAACCCCAAAAAATTGCTACGCAATTTAAAAAGGCGAAAGAAAAAATGGCGATTTATCATTGCTCAACAAAAACAGTGAATCGAAGTTCGGGACGAACTGCGGTTGCATCGTCTGCCTACCGTTCAGGGGAAAAACTCAAAGATGAACGAACAGGACTAACCCACGACTTTACGAGAAAGGACGGTGTCGCCCATAGCGAAATTGTGTCTAACCTTGATATAGAAATAGACCGTAGCGAGTTGTGGAACTTGGCGGAACAGTCCGAAAACCGCAAAGATGCTCGAACCGCTAGAGAATGGGTGATTGCCTTACCTGATGAACTGGATGCAGATCAACGTAAGGACTTGGCAAAAGAGTTTGCCCAATCACTTGTTGATCGCTATGGCGTGATCGCAGATTTAGCCATTCACGAACCCAGCAAAGGCGGAAATGATAAAAACCATCACGCCCATATCATGCTGACCACCCGAAAAGCTGAATTAGACCCTGACAATAAACTCACTTTGACGACAAAAACCGATATTGAGTTAAGTAATGCCAAACGCAAAAGCCTAAATATGGGAACAACCCAAGACGACATCAAACAGATTCGGGAAACATGGGCGGACTTAGCCAATCACGCACTGGAGCGAGCAGGCTACCGAGAAAAAATAGACCACCGCAGCTATGCCGATCAGAACAATGGACTACAAGCCACCATTCATGAGGGGACTTCGGTCACTCAACTTCGTAGACAAGGCATAGACACCGAAATCAGCCGTTATAACGACCATGTGAAGCAACACAACGCCCAACACCTCAAACAACAGCAACAGCGCACAGACAGCGTTTTACAGCGTGGTTTAAACCGTGCCGAGCAAGGCTTCGAGCAATGGCAGAAAAACCAAGAAGCTAAACGCCTAGAACAAGAACGCCAAGCCGAAATACAACGACAGCAAAAACTAGAGCAACAGCAAGCCGAGCGAGCCAACCGTAAAGCATCACAAGACTTAGATCAGGGCGGAATGTACCGATGAGCAACCAAAACGACCTAGATGACCAGCTCTATATTTTACTGGCATCTATGAAAGAGTATCGAGAAGCCATAGCAGACGATAACAAGCGATTAGAAGCGTTTTACAAGGAAGTGGCTAGCGGAGTACTCAATAAGACCGAAAAACACCTAAAAAACGCCAATCAGAAGCAAATAGACGCACTCAACAACAGTATTCGGGAATTAAACAATGCAACCAATCAACTTGACTGGCGATTCATGGCAATCTACGCCAGTGCTTTTATTAGCTTGCTGATCGTTTTCTTTTTAGCATTATTTTTATATGTGCCGAGCATGGACGAAATCAAACAGCGTAGAGCAGACGTTGCATGGCTAGAACAAAAATACAGCCTAGATATTAAAAATTGCAATGGGAAGTCTTGCGTTCGCATCATGAAAAATGACTGTCACGGAGCGAATAAGGATTATTGTGTGATTGACCCAAAATAATGATTAGACAGTACTTTGCTCGGCTCTTGCCATCACCGAATCAATGACAGCAGTCGCAAAGTTGCCCGACTTTAAAACATGGTTAAAACCATATTTTAAAGAATCGAGCTAAATTTTAATTTCAGTAAGATAAAATAAAAGATAAAACCTAGAGTTAATGCTGGATAGTCTAAAGAATTACCAACTCACATCTACTTAATATATTGTTTAAAGACATAAGAAAAAACGCACCAAATTTGATGCGTTTAGATTTACTTTTTAATTAGGTAGTAGACGCAGTACAGCCTTGAGGAATCATACCTGTTGGCATGTCTTTATTTACAACACAACTAAAGCCACCTGCCACTTTTATCGCGCCTGTAGTTTCGTAGGTTGTCTCTGTATAAACCAAGTTTACATATGCTGTTGTACCTAACTTAGCTGGAGCTTTATCTAATACGCATTTCATACCACTTGCATTTACAGTAAGAGTAGAACAGTTTGCTGTAGTAGATGCAGGAAAGCCGACAGTAGTCGCACTAGGTGTACGACCCTCATTCATTTCTAATTCAAATTGTGTTTTATGAGCGGCTATTTCGCCTAAGGCAGCTGATACTTTTGCTTTAGCCATGTAGTCTTGATAAGCAGGTATAGCAATAGCTGCAAGAATACCGATAATAGCAACAACTATCATTAGTTCGATTAATGTAAAACCTTTTTGTGTAGTCATAACATTCCCCAAAAACTGTTGTAAGGTACAATATTAAAATAAAACTAGCACAAACTGTGCCAATCATTATAAATCATTATAAATCATTATTTTAAATATAGAACTAAAATTTCCGTCATTTTATTAGTTAGAAAGTGACAAAAATTGTCACTTTTCGCTTAGGAGTGTCATATGAAAAGGAAAGCTAGTTTAAAATGTGGAGTTAAACTAGCTTTCCTTTTTAATTTTAGAATTTAACTAAATTAAAAACAAGTAATTAAATTGAAAAAAATATATTCAAATAACCGAGCGAGTGTCTACGAGCGACACAACGAAAAGTTGCGCCTAGACTCGCTGAAAAACCGTTTTTAAGTGCCTTGAATCCTAGAAAACTCATATTTCCATGCAGACATTAGCACCTAGACCGAGCGAAGCGAGTGAAAAAAACTATGAGCGAAGCGAATTCATAGTTGCTTTTGCTGCATTGGCATCTCAAACAGGAATAACCAAAAACTGCCCCCTAGCTGTGAGCGATAGCGAACAGCAATAGAGTTTGAGCGAAGCGAAAACATAGGGCAGTTTTCCACAGGTTTTTTTAATTTCTCTCTTTTTTAAATATTTTAAATATTTTAAATATTTTCGGGTCGTTTTTCTCTTTTATAATCATATTGTTATCGCTCTAACTATTAGGGATTGACTACTAACTATTAGGGATTGACTACTAACTATTAGGGATTGACTACTAACTATTAGGGA